>JAYUVJ010000506.1:0-7041 GCA_043754155.1 Acidimicrobiia bacterium | reverse complement strand
CACAGCGGGTGACCTCACCATGGAGGCTTCTATTGAAGGTCTTCTCGATCTGTTGGAACGCCAGTTTGGTGTGGTGGACCTCCTGGTCAACAACGCAGCATTGCAACCGGTGGCCCCGATGCTGGATATGGAAGTTACCGAGTTCGATGCGGTGATGCATGCCAATGTGGGTGGAGTGTTTCGTGTAACTCGTGCGGTCACTCGTCGTTTGGTGGTAGCCGGTAAGCCGGGTGCGGTGGTGAACTTGGCCTCGATCGAAGGATTGCAACCAGCGTTTTCCCATTCGCATTACAGCGCTTCTAAAGCCGCTGTGCTTATGCACACCCGGTCGGCCGCGTTGGAATTTGGCCCTTTGGGCGTGAGGGTGAATTCCGTTGCGCCGGGTCTTATTGACCGCGAAGGCCTGGTCGATCAGTGGCCCGAAGGTGTGGAACGCTGGCATGCCAAGGCTCCGCTCGCCAGGTTGGGTACGGCGCAAGACGTTGCCGATGCTTGCCTTTTCCTTCTCTCCAATGCGGCACGCTGGATCACCGGGGCATCGCTCACCGTCGACGGAGGAATGCTCACCCACCCAATTTGGTAAGCGCACACAGTTTTTGAATCGATGCACCGCTGGCGATCCAAATCTGGCAGCGCAAGCGCGTGTTGACGCCTTCCCGTTCGTAAGCGCACTTGTCACGCTGGAAGGGTGAGCACAATAACAGCCCCCCAACGAGAATACGGATCAGTCACGGTCATTACCGCTGGCATCTTGGCCGTGGTTGGAACCGTCACGTTTGCCGTTGTCAAGCTGGGTGTTGCGGCCAATGAACGTGCCCGCGCCCAGGCAATTGCCGATTTGGGTTCACTGGCCGGCGCGTCGAGCGACCTCGACACGGCGAAACGGGTGGTGGCTAGTAACGGTGGCACCGTGCTTCACGCTACTGAATCCGGCGAGGCAGTCGACCTGTCGGTTTCGTTAGGCGATGCCCAAGCCGATGCCCGCGCTGAACGTCTTTACGTCCCATGGAATCCAATCGACCTAGGCCCCGGCGTTACCGACGACATCGAAACCATCACGATTGCCACCACCGCAGCTCCAACAACCACACGTGCACTTATCTTTGCCCCGATTCCCACACGAACTCCAACAACGAGAGCGTTGATCTTTTCCTCCATTGCACCCGTGACTACCAAGCCCATCACGAATCCGCCCGTCACTGCGAAGAAGCCCGTGACCTCCTTTGCTCCCAAACCTGCCCCAGTACCGGGGACTTCGCCACGTCGATGATGAACTGTTCCCTGGTCACACAGATAGGAGGTCCCCGTCGGCAGAGGATTGGTTGCCTGAAATCTGGTCGTTATTGATATGCACGCTGACTGTTACCGGTTCGGTTTGGATTCTGCCGGTTTGTTGGATGTGGGAAGAAACACTACGAAATAATGTCTGCCCCGATTAGAGACGAGAACTTTGGCGAGTGAGCGGGGGTGAAGATATTCGGGGAAGTAGTCTCGATGCCGTGAGAGGCCGAATCCGTAGAGGTGTGCGCGTTCGACGCGTAGTGCGACGCCTGGAACTTTGGTCGGTTTTTAAGATCGGTTTGCTGTTTCACCTGATCAGCGGGATCATGTCGCTCGCCGTGGGCGTTGGTCTTTGGACGGTTGCGTCGAAAGCGGGTCTGCTCGACAAGTTGGCGTCGTTCCTGGGTGACCTCCTCGGTACGACGAATTTTCAGATCGATGGCTCCTTGATTTTTCGGGCGGCTTTGCCTATCGTCGGCGCGCTTGTGTTGGTCAATGTGGTGGCCACGGTGGTCTTGGCGTTTGTCTACAACATGCTCAGCGGGATCTTTGGTGGACTAGTTCTTTCGGTGTTGCAAGAGATTCCAAAACCCGGCACCGTAGCTGCGCAGGTTGCCTTGGTGAATGGATCCATTCCGCAGCTGGTCCCGGCTACCCGTAATGATCGTAAAGCGTTTGAAGCCAAGGTTCGGGCCGATGAGCTTGAAGCCCGAGAAGCGGCCCGCAAATCTCGGGATCGGGCCCGCGGAGCGCGAGCCGTGAAAGTTACGGAGCACCCGCCCACCCCGAAACCGCAGACCACTTCTTCGGAACCGGTTTGGGCAAGGCGTGGCGAGGTTGAGTCTTCACCTTTGGCGTCTGTGTCCGCCGAAACCACGGGCAACGTAGCAGCTCGACTTCCCGATTCCGATCCAACCGGTTCGTGGATGGCCACCCCCGGTTCCGGTCTGTCCGATGGGTCGAACTGATTGGGCCAGCCTTAGGTTCACAAGTTTCATACGATCCGACCTGGAGTTTTGCTCCGATTTGTCGTATTTGCGGGGAATTGCGGATTGGGTACAGGCACGCGTCGTGTAGGATTTTCCGGCTTCGGGGCTATAGCTCAGTTGGTTAGAGCGACACACTGATAATGTGTAGGTCGCTGGTTCGATTCCAGCTAGCCCCACGTGAATGCACTTCGACGTGCCCTATTTTCCCTCGGTGTAGCGGGGATAATAGGTGCCGTGTTACGACTACGTGGCACCGGAGGCATCGCGCCCCAACAGGGTGGTTGGCGGGAACTTTCCGGCCCGGATCTTCGGTAGGTTTTGCCCATGGCTACCGTCCTGGTTGTTGGTTGCGGGGTCGTCGGCACCCGTACTGCTCGCCAGTTACTCGCCATTGCTAGCGTCTCCCAGATTGTGTTGAGTGACCCCCGCACGGAGCACGTTGAGCACGTGGTGGCTTCGCTGGGAGCCACCACTTCGGCGATAGGTGATCGTTCGTGGATCGAGGTTGCCCCCGATCTGGTGGTCATTGCGACCGCCCCGGGTCACCGCAGAGCTGCTTCGAAGGCCCTGTCGATCGGTGCGCACGTGGTTTCGGTGTCGGATTCCATTGATGATGCTGTGGCGTTACTGGGCTTGCATGACCAGGCTTTGAGTGACGGCCGCCAAGTGGTGGTTGGGGCCGGGTTTTCGCCGGGTCTCACTTGTTTGCTGGCGGTTCATGCTGCTGGAGAGTTTTCGCGAGTCGATGAGATTCATGTGGCGAAGACGGGGACGGCGGGTCCTGAATGTGCTCGTCAGCACCATTTGGCGTTGCGAAGCGACTCCCGGGATTGGCGTGATGGCCAGTGGATTTCCAAGCAAGGTGGTTCGGGTCGCGAGTTGTGTTGGTTCCCCTCGCCCATCGGCGGTCTGGATTGTTATCGGGGTTCGTTGAGCGATCCGGTGTTATTGCACCCAGCGTTTTTGGGTGCTGATCGCATCACATCTCGTTTGTCGGCGACTCGTCGGGACCGGCTGACTTCTCGTTTGCCTATGTTGCGCAAACCTCACGCTGAGGCTCGAGAGGGCGCCGTTCGAGTTGAGGTTCGGGGCCTTCGCCAAGGTATCAACGATTCGGTCATTTTGGGCACGATGAACCAACCCTCCGTCGCATGCGCCGCCGTATTAGCCGAGGTCACGAGTATTGTGTTGGCCGGTGAGACGCTGCGGACGGGAGCCGGGGGTATGGCGGAAATGATCGCAGCCGCCCCCACCTTGGCCAAGCTTGCTGCCAAGGGCATTCGGTGTTCCCGTTTCGAGGGTGCCTCCGCTACAACAGCCCCAGCCAATCCCACGGAGTAAAGCAGCAGGCTGTACCAATGAAGCGTCGCTAGAACCCAGCCGGACCGGTTTACCAGAGTGTCTTTACTGCGTAGTTGCTGAATGCCTGGTCGCAAGTCAAGATCGTTAGGTTGAGTGAGTGGGCTTGGCAGATGATGAGACGGTCGAACGGGTCCCCGTGATGGCGTGGGAGTGTCTCTAGGTCGGTCAGGTGGTCGAGCTCCACTGGCAGAACCTTTATGCGTCCGAGGCGCGTTGCTTGAGCGAACCAGTCAACGACGTTCGGAGTCAACCGGAGGTCACCCGTTCCTGCCTTTATTGACAGTTCCCATGCCGACGCGACACTCACTGCCAGTACTGAGGTGTTGTCGAGAATTACCGTTCGTGCATTTGTTCCTAGTCGCGCATCGTTGTCTGCTGACCAGATGAGCGCATGCGTATCGAGCAGGTAGGTCACGGTGGAAACACGTTGTCGGTTAGAAATTCGGAAATGGAGGCTTCATGAAGTTCCGAAAAGTTAGTGTCACCACTAATAGAGCCCCGCATCCACCCCAGTTGACGTGGGGGCGCGCAGCCAACAATGCGCGCTACAACTACCCCATGTCGAGTGAGCAGCACTTCCTCGCCGGCTTCGGCCAGCCGCACAAACTGAGACAGGTGGTCTTTCACTTCCTGAATACTTGCGGTCCTCACGAGATGATTCTAACATATCGCCAGATTTTCTGGCGACCCAATCGTGGTCCCAACCAATGGCGTTCGTGGGTGCGAACGATCCGTTCGAACCGTGGCCCTTGGTGATGATGCGCTCGCGCAAGAGGCCCCGCAATGGGGGCCCCGGCTTGGATCAGCGCCCACAAAACGCTCAAAACGAAGACTACATGGCGACCGCTCGTTTGCGCGTTGGCGAATGCAGAGTATCGGGCGATCACGGCCAAAGCGCGGGAAGCACGTCGGCACCGTAACGCCCTGCCCGCCCAGCTTGAGGCCCTCACTCTTAAGGTGCGCTTGATCGTGTCACTTCGGCTTGAGCGCTCATGGTTGCACGGTGCAGCGTGGAATCCCAACGCTTCGCTACGACTTCGGCACATTCAGAACGGCCCTAATCGAGAACAATCTCCAGACCGCCAAATATGGCTTACCAACCGTCAACATACCGGGGGGGAGCTTTGCAAAGGTGATGGTGAACAGCATTTCGTTTCCTTCTGTTTGGCCATGAGGTGACCAACGAAGTGAATTGCTGCCCGGAGCTTCTGCAGGTCACAGTCTAAAACGCTGTGACCTGCAGCTTCTTCGGTGGAGATGAACGGGATCGAACCGTCGACCTCCTGCTTGCAAAGCAGGCGCTCTACCAATTGAGCTACATCCCCATTTCGGGATTTAAAGTTTGGCACAACCGAAGAGCTCATTTGCTCAAATATCGGTGCCCATCAAAGAAACCAGCACAATTGCTGTCACTATTCAGGCGAGTTTTTGTCCAGCAGCCGGAGGCGGTCAAATCGGTGTCGCGCCACCAGTAGGTAGACCAAGAAGGCCATGGCTGAAAGTACCGGGGCAGCCCAAAGGCCGATCGTATCGGCAACCACTCCCAAAAGTAGCGATCCGAATGCTGCGCCCAGGAAGAACATTTGTGAGTAGCTTCCCATCACACGGCCACGGAATTGGTCCTTGACCTGGAGTTGTAAGGCCGTATTAAGCGCAGCGGCCACGGTCCCGTTGGACATTCCGGCCACGGCGAACGAAAGACAGCCGAACACAAACGAATGGGTGCTGATAAGGGCGATTGAGGCAAAGCAGTAACTGAGGATGGCCACCTGGGCCAGCGTTGAACGTTTGTATCGGTTGGCGAGGAGGCTTGATCCGAGGATGCCAAGTACTCCGCCTATCCCGAATGCGCCGAGCAGGATTCCGTTGTCATTGGCGGGGTGTCCAAAGTGTTCTTTGGCTAGTGCTGGAGCCAAGCCGGAGAGGCCGAAACCAAACGCCGCGTTGATGAGCGAGGTGAGGGGTGGGAGCATCAAATTGTGTTTGCCCAGGAGGTACTGCCAACCTTCCCGGACGTTGGCGATAGCCGCTCGGAATCCGAAATCGGCATCGGAGGCGAGGGCGACGCGTTGATTGGGTAGGCGCCAAAGCACGGCGATGATGATGGGGTACGTGACGGCGTTGGTCAGGAAACAGCCGGCCGGACCGAAACCTTTGAGGGTGACCGCGGCTAGCAACGGACCTAAAGAACGGGCAAGGTTGAATTGCATGGAGTTCAAACGGACCGCGGCGGGGAGATCTGGGGTGCGAACCAGGCTGGGGATGAGGCTTTGCCAAGCCGGTGAAGTGAGGCCGGAGCAGACCGATCCAAGGAGAAGGAAAGGGAAAATGGTGGCGATCGTGGCCGTGCCGAACACCCACAGCGCCCAAAGACCTAAGGCGACGAAACCTAAGCCCGCTTGGGTGATCATGAGCACGCGTCGACGTTCGTATCGGTCGGCCAGAATTCCGCCCGGCGTATTGGCCACCATGCCTACAAACATGGAGGTGAACGCGGTTATTCCCAACCAGCTTTTCGAGTTGGTGATGTCGTAAACTACGAAGGGAATGGCTGTGGCTTGCATCCACGATCCGGCGTTGGAGACCACTGCGGACAAGAAAAATCGGCGAAAGTCTTTCTCTCGAAGTGGCCGAATCAAGCCCCCGTCGGAGGATTCGGGTGTGGGTGAACCTGGTGGGTAACTCGGTGGCGAAGTCCTGCTCGACTCTTCAAGCGACGATGACGGCGGACCTTCGGCATCAATCGTCATCTTTTCCAGCGTACGTGCGGGCTCGAGGTTCAGACCATTCGAGCAACACCTAAGAAGCTTCCAAACCCTCTCGTCTACCGGGTCGTGTCCGATGTTTGGTTTGATGTCCCTTTGGTTTGGATTTCTTGACTGACTGCCGTTTCGTTCGCAAACGCTTCTGGGCCTCCTACGATCGGTGAGATGGCATCTCCTCTCGACTGCGTCGTTGCGAAAAAGAACTCCTTAGTTCGAGTTCGTCCGCGTTGCGTCGTCGGTGTGGCGTTGGTTGGGTTGCTGAGCGTAAGTGTCGGTGTTCCGGCGAATGCTTCCCGCAAGGTGGTTGTTCGCAAGAAGTCGGGTAACCAAAAATCTGTCCCGGTGAAACCTCCAGCAGCTGCTTCGGTTCCAACGACTATTCCGGCGTCAACGGTTCTACCAACGGTACCAACAACCTCTAAGGCGCCGACAACTTTGGCTCCAACGTCCCCGGCACCGATTTCGGAGGTGGGAGCGCTCGGAGCTGGAACGTTGATTTCGGCTACACCAATCACGGGAGCACCAGCCGGGACGACGGGCTACAAGGTTCGGTATAAATCAGTGTCGCCTGCCGGTGCGCCGATCGAAGTCACGGGTTTGGCTTACATTCCCAAAGCAAAGGCGCCTGTAGGTGGATGGCCGGT
>JAYUVJ010000505.1:0-2940 GCA_043754155.1 Acidimicrobiia bacterium | reverse complement strand
CGGAGTTGCACGACGTCGCGCATGAATTGTCGAGCGGCCGAAGCTCGCGAGCTACCCAGTAATCCCTTCATTTGCTGAGCCTCACTGCACGGTAAGGCTCACCGATGTCATTACACCAGGCGGGTGCGCACCAACTGGGTGAGGCCACCCGCCTTCAGTTCGGCCACGGCCGCCACGGGATCTGGATCGGTAAATGCCACCGGGTCATTGAGGCCACCGACACCAGCAAAACCGTCAGTTGGAATCAACCAGTACGACGCCTCCAAGGCAATGCCGTTGGGGTCGGTGAAGTACACCGATCGAAACACCGTGTGATCCACCACCTCGGTGACCTCGCAGCCAGCGGCCAGAAGGCGAGTCCGAATCATCTCGAGAGCATCCTCATCAGCCACGTCAAAGGACAGATGGTCCAGCTGGATGACTCGATCCGTGGGGGTACCCGCCGCCTTGGCAAAGGTGGTGACGCCCTTGATTTCGAAGAAGGCCACAGTGTTGCTGTGGCCCATGGCAAAGAAGTAGTGACGCATAGGACCAGCCATGAGGGTGGCCACCAACGGCATGCCCAACACGCCGACATAAAAACGTACGGTGGCGTCCATGTCCGGCGTGACCAACGCGAGGTGGTTGATACCGCCCCACACGGGGGCGACGGGCAGCACAACAGGATTCATGGGCAATCCTAACTCAGCCTTTGCTGGCTCCAAGGGTGAGACCACCGATGAAGTGTTTCTGCAGTGCGATGAACACGGCAATGGTGGGTATGGCAATGACGGTGGAGGCGGCGGCAATGAGGTTGTAGTCCACCGCGTACTGCCCATTGAGCAACGCGATAGACGAGGTGATGGGTTTCTCAATACCCTGCTGCAGCATCACCGATCCCCAGAAGAAATCGTTGTAGAGCCAGGTGAACTCTAGCGTGCCAAGCGCAGCTAGAGCCGGTCGACACAACGGCATGATGATCTGGAAAAACTGTCGCTGCACACTGGCACCGTCCACCAGGCAAGCTTCGGTGATTTCTTGGGGTACAGCCTTCATGTAATTACTGAGCACAAAGGTGCAGAACCCGGTTTGAAACGCCACATGGATGAAGATCACGCTGATCTTGGTACCCAACAGGTACCCGGTGTTGGTGTCGCTGAGGATGTCGGGCCACGGTATCCGTTTGAAGATCTGGAACACGGGCTGGAAGATCACCTGCTGCGGCATCAAGTTTCCGGCGGTGAACATCACCAAGAAGAAGATGTTGAACCGGTTACTGAAGCGAGTACAGGCGAAAGCCACCAGGCTGGAAAACAGCAGAATCAAGATGATGGCCGGGATGGTGATGTACATGGTGTTGAGGAAGTGGCGACCGATTCCACCTACCCGCCATGCCTCGCGGTAATTGTCCAAGGTGAGCGTTTTGGGGAGTGAAAAGACTCCCCGCTTCAAAGTGTCACCCTCGAAGTAGCGAAACGATGAGTACACCGCACTCACCATGGGGATGAGCCATGCCACGGCGGCGATACTGAGAAACGTTTGTAGGGCAATCCGACGGCCCCGATGAAAACCGGGCTGGTTACTGCCCGGGCCCGCCACTACTGCGGTCATCGATCCGCCTCTCTGAAGTTATTCACCACGTAATAGATGATGAATCCGACGCACAACAGGAACAGCACCATTCCGTATGCCGAACCAATACCCACTCGACCGCCACCTTCACCAGTGAGACTGCCGGTGACAAGCGTGCCCATCACCTCCGTGCCCCGTTGGGTGCCAAGGGCCGCCACAATGTCATAAGCGCGCAGAGCTTCAATGACCGTGATGACGGCCACCACCACATTGATGGGGCGCAACGCAGGGAACACCACATTGCGAAAGGCTTGCCACTCGTGACAGCCATCGATGGCTGCTGCTTCGCGCAGCGACGGATCCACCGACTTGAGGCCAGCCAAGTACAACACCATGATGTAGCCAATGTGACGCCACGCCATGGCCACCAACAATGCGGCAAAGTTCTTCGATAGTCCGAGGTCAAAGTCCAAGAACGGTGGCCGGAAGGCAAACAACGTGGACTTGTCGCCGAGGAAATCGATGCCCTTCCCGGGGATCAACTTGTTCAGTAGTCCTTGTTGCGGGTGGAACATGACGGCTTTCCAGATGAAACCGACCACGGCCACGGACAGCACCACCGGCATGTAGAAGACGCTTTGATAAATGCGTCCGCCCTTGATGTTCTTGTCCAACAGGTACGCGAACAACATGCCCACCAGCGAACAGATGCCCAACCACACGATGAGTATTAGGTTATTGAACAGCGCAGGGAATAGCTTGGAGTCAAAGATCGTGAAGATCTGCCAGAAGTTGCGGAACCCCACCAGTCGGGCATCGCCCACGGGCTGCAGGTTGTCCCATCGCATCAATGACAAGACCGCCGTGATGATTGCCGGTATCCATACCAACACAACATGGAAGAACACCGGGATGCCGAGTGCGAACTTCAACCACACTCGGTCGCCGAAACTCAGTTGCTGAAAGCGCCTGCGGCGCCCCCGGGGGGACCCCGCCCCTTCAACAGGTAGTGCCATCAGCTCAGCTGTTCGGGCGCTCGGCTACTCAAAACGTGTAAGTGGCTTTTTGCTCTTCCACCGTCTTGAGGATCTTGTCGATGGGGTCACCACTGAGGAAGTCCTTGAGGGCGGGGCCAACGACCTTCGATGCGAAGTCGGGGTCGGTGTCACGATCAAGGAACTGCGAGATGAACTTGGCCGAGCCGACCAGTTCAGCGCTCTTCTTCTGTAGTGCCGTGTAGCCACCAGTTTTGGCCTTGGCGTTGGCTGCCACCACCGACGGATCCAAGCTGATGTAAGCATCGATGGGTGCGGCTCCGCCGAGGGCGGTGAGCAACGCCTTGGCTCCAGCCGGGTTCTTGGGGCTCTTGGCCATCATGAACCCATCGAT
>JAYUVJ010000504.1:0-10511 GCA_043754155.1 Acidimicrobiia bacterium | reverse complement strand
ACTGAGTCAGCCAGTACTCCCGAAACAAACGGATCACCGGCGAACGCGTCGTTATCAAGGGCGCTGCTAGGGGGAGCTGGAACGTCGTCAGCCCAGGTTATTGCCGCATTGACGGGATTCGGCTGTTTGTTGCCGGTCCACTTTCGGGCGATGTCACGGGTGATATCACCCAGTTGATCGTCACTGGAGGCAAGCCACGCATCGACTTCTGCTGGCCGAGGGTCTGCAGCCGGGCGAACCCCGGCTCGACTGGATCGATCCGACCAATCGTCATCCCAGCCGTCTTCCCAGGCATCAGATGACCACGAGCCATCGGTTGCCGCTTTCCGTCGGCCAATCCCAGGGCGACGGCTTTGCTTTCGCTCGGTGTCCGGGGCTGCTTCGGTGCGAGATTCAGGATTTTGGTTGTCTGCTGTGGGCGGCAGAGTAGACGCGACTGGTTCTTCAGAGCGGTTGCGGCGAAATAGCCCGCGGCGGCCCTGGTTATCGTCTGCGTTACTCATTCCTTACAGCCTACGTTGCGGTGCTGGTCACTGAGGGTAATAGTGCCAACGTATCTGTTGAGGAAATCGCTCATGCGGCACTCGAACATTTTTGGCCCGATGAGCTGGTGAAATCCCGCAATCCAAATGGTTCTTCGAAGAGACCTCATTTTTTGTCATACCCCCAAGTGCATAATCTTTGGCATGTCAGCCGTACTTACCCGCCCAGCGTTGCGTTCTGTAGATGCCCACACCGTTCCGATTACCCCGAGCCTGGGTATGTCATTTTCGGTGTTTGCCCAGCTAAGCGAATCTGTTGCCGTGGCTGCACGCCAGGTTGGTTTGGTTCCGCCTGGGTTTCAGTCATTGGCTACCGGAGTGGTGAGTCGCCGTTTAGTGCGCCGCACCCCTGCCGGTCCCATCATTGCCGTAAAGGTTCGTGGCCGGTCAACAAGTTCGGTGTTAATCGATCTAGTTGAGGGAGTGTTGGCCGTTGCCCCAGATTTGTGCGCGGTGAAGCCCAATTTGGCGCAAGAAATGTATGCGTTTCTCGGGGCCGAAGGATGGCCCGTAGCGGAAGATCGGGAAACTGAACCAAACAAGAGCGCTCGGTCCGTTCAGGCCGCATAGTCTGTAGAGGCTTCCCGCCTGGGTGGCGGAATGGCAGACGCAGGGGGCTTAAACCCCCCGGACTGGAAACGGTCGTACGGGTTCGAGTCCCGTCCTGGGCACAGCTGAATCAGGGAGTTCTCCTGGTTGCGAGCCATGCGCCGCATTCCTTTCGGAAACCGTATTTTGGCCTTCCTCCGCCGTGTGCTGAAACAACGAGTTATCGGAGCAGTTGCTTTCGAATCCACTTAGTGGTCGGTTCAAAGCACGGCTGCACGGGGCCCGACGTCGCTTGACGCAAGTTTACTGTCGACCGCCCCAAATCGAAATCCGGTTCGGTTCGCTGTCTTCTGTCGCAAGCAGCTAAATTAGGTCAATAATTTTGCAGCTGCGCCGGGCAGGTTGTTCGGTTTGCTGCTCGGGGGTTGTAATGCCGTTTACGACAAAAATGACCAGGCTTTTGGAGATTGAACACCCCATTGTGCAGGGCGGCATGCAGGGTGTGGGTGTTGCTGAACTTGCTTCTGCCGTCTCGAATGCTGGTGGCCTGGGGATCCTCACTGGTCTGACCCAGCCCACCCCCGAAGCTTTGAGCGCCGAGATCGAACGTTGCCGCGCCATGACCGCCAAACCGTTTGCCGTGAACCTCACAGTGTTTCCCACCAGAAACTCGCCGGACTATATGGGCTACGCCCGTGCCATTGTCGACGGGGGAGTCTCCATCGTGGAAACGGCCGGAACTCCTGCGGTCGCCGAGATTTGGACCTATCTCAAGGAACACGGCGTAAGAATTATTCATAAGTGTACATCGGTTCGTCATGCCGTGTCGGCGCAGCGTAAAGGTGTAGACGGAATTTCGATCGACGGTTTCGAATGCGCAGGGCATCCAGGAGAAGATGACATTCCTGGTTTGATTCTCGTGCCGTGTGCCGCCGACAAAGTAACTATTCCCATGATCGCCTCGGGTGGTTTTGCTGATGGCCGGGGCTTGGTTGCTGCTCTGGCCTTGGGTGCGGACGGCATCAACATGGGCACACGGTTCTGTGCCACGGTTGAAGCGCCTATTCACGCCAATGTTAAGCAGGCTTACGTTGACAACGATGAGCGAGCTACAAATCTAATTTTTCGGTCCCTGCACAACACGGCCCGGGTGGGTAAGAGCGCAGTATCGGACGAAGTGGTTCGTCGACTTGCTGAACCCAACGCGACGTTCGCCGATGTGGCCGAATTGGTGCGGGGCGACAAGGGCCGCGATCTGCTCGAAACCGGCGATCTCACCCAAGGCATCTACTGGGCCTCCATGTCACAAGGCCTAATTCACGATATTCCCACGGCCAAAGAACTGATCGATCGCATTATTGGCGAAGCCGAAGCAATCGTGAACGATCGGCTCCGCTCTGCTCTCAGCTAATTATGAGGTCTTAAAGCGCTCAATGATAGGTTTGGATATTGGTTGGAATTTTGAGTGTTCGGAGCCGTCGCAATTCCGCCCAATATGTAGGCCTACTAAACTGGGCAGCGGCTCAGCGTATTCACATGGCTCGCTTTCGTTCTTTGTTGGCGCTCGCTTCCCTTCACTAGCGGCGGCTGTCGAGGATGACTTGGAGGTCAGGAGGCAGTGGTGAGGCTTCTTCGCCAAGCTTGACGATCCGTCGGGGCTTCTTGCCTGCGGTGAGCAGAGCTACCGTGTCGTACTCGTCGCCTGCCGAATAGAAACGGCGAATCATTTCAACGCCAGTTTGACCCCACTGGTCCACATTGCCCAGCCAACACTGCATGCCGTAAGCGGGCCACCGACGGAATTGCTCCCACGCCACTTCCTGGCTTGGCACATCTTGCGCACCCAAACTCATCAACGTTTCGCGGTAGTGCTTGACCAAGTCGCGATCGACAGCTTGACGCTCCTCCACCGTGAGGGCGGCAACCATGAAGTAACAAAGGTCGCGCCACGGAGTGCCTTTGCGGGCCAATTGAAAGTCCACCCAGCGCCTGCGGCCAGCAGCATCAACGTAGCTGTTCCCCTGATGTGAGTCACCATGCAGCAACGAGAGAGGACCGGTTTGTTCCTGTTCATAGGCGGCCAGTTCATCGAGAAGGTGATTGAGCATCTCCGGTGTTTCGTATGCCCACGAAGGAAGCACCTCTTGATAAACGGGGTCTTCGAGATTGAGGGCCATGTAGTTGTAGATACGAACGACTTGTTCGGTGTCGGTAGGCGTCGTCATGGAGCGTGGTAGACGAGTTTGTTTTTCCGCCTGCGACCCCCAAAGTGAGGCATGCAGCGCCGCCATGGATTCCACGCCAGCAGTGACACCCTCTATGCCGAGATGATCCGCGCTGTTCCCAAAACGGTTCCCGCCGCCAGCCAGGTCTTCCATCATCACTACGCCGCGCCCGCCGCCATCGCCATCCCAATCGGCATAGAACACGTTGGGTATCGGTGCATTAACGGCGTCTTTGATCACATGGTAGAAGCGGGCCTCCATCTCGCAGATGTCGCCGGTTTTGATGCCGTCTGACCAGTTTGATTTGAGACACACCCGCTCCGGGATTCCTGCGGCTCTACCGGCATTGTTGAGGTTGAGCTTCAACCGCAGTTTTGTAGTATGTGTGCTTAGTAGTTCAACCGTTTCGAAGTCGTTGACTACCACGCCTGAATACCGGTTGGCCAGCATGGCCGTCATCCAGGTTGGCGTAATCTCGCTTAGATTGCGCGCCAGTCGATCGGTCCGCTGCGGATAAGGCCGATCGGTTTCACTGGCTGGGCGCAACCCCCGAGGCTGAAGCACCTGAGGGCTGGCCGGTTCGGTCATGGCGATCTACGCGTTGGCGATCTGCGCGCTTAGTTCCACTTTGAGCACTCGGCGCAAAACCTTGCCGGTGTCATTGATGGGCAACTCCGAGCGGAACTCAATTACGGCGGGGGCACGGGATGAACGCAGCGACTTGGTAACCCACTGACGAAGCTCCTCAACGCTTGGCGCAGCATCCGGTGCGAGAACAACAACGGCAGCAACGGTCTCACCCCATTCAAGATCGGGCACGCCCAGAACGCAGCATTCGCTCACGCCTGGGTGGGCGAGCAGCACGTCTTCGATTTCGCCGGGAGAGAGGTTCTCGCCGCCACGAATGATCACGTCATCTATGCGTCCCTCTACGAACAGATAGCCACCCTCATCGAAGCGTCCACCGTCATTCGTAGCAAACCAGCCTTCGGCATTGAGCAACGACTTGCCACCGTATTCGCCGGAAACCTGCTCACCTCGAACCCAAACTTCGCCGCTAATTCCGGCAGCAACTTCGTTGCCCTCTTCGTCGCGAATGGTAATCTCAACCGTCGGCAACGGCCGACCGACCGAACCCAAACGAGCCCGGATCGCTAAATCATCGTTGGCCCACGAATCACGATGATCATCGGGACCCAGTACAGCAATCGACGACGAGGTCTCGGTAAGGCCATAGGCATTCACAAACGACACGCCCGGCAGCAACGTCATGGCTCGTTCGATCACTGGCAACGGCATCCGTCCGCCGCCGTAGGAGAGGTTGCGCAAGCTGGGTAGGCCTTTGCCGTCGCCCAGAATGTCGAGAATGCGGTTCAACATCGTCGGCACGACCATGGCGTGGGTAACGTTATGTTCACGTACCAATCGAACCCATTCGGCGGGTTCAAAGTTCGGAAGCTGCACGATGCGTCGACCGGCGTAGCCGTTGGTGATGAGGGCGGCAATTCCGGCAATGTGATAGGGCGGTACGGAGATAAGCGCGCATTCGTCTTCTTCTGCACCCATGAACTCAACGGAGCCCAACACGTAGGACACGAGATGCTTCTGGCGCAACACGGCAACTTTTGGATCACCACTAGTTCCACTGGTGTGTAGCAATACGCCGATATCTTCAGGCTCCGAGGACCAATCACGCTGGGCACTTTCGGTTCCTGTCAACGAGGCCATCAGCGCGCCCGTATGCTGCGCCATGTTTCCTGGAGTGGCACTCACCGTATCGAGATAGTCGGCACCGGCGGACACTATCGAAGGCGCTTGACGGGCCACGAGGTCGGCGAGGCGATCAGGGGCGAGCCGGTAGCTGATGGGCACGAACGCTTTACCTGCCCACGACGAACCATACAAAGCAACGGGTAGTGATGGCGAAGCAATATCGATAAAGGCCAGTCGTTCGGCATCACCGCTTCGGAGTAACGCAGCGAGCTGACCGGCCTGTTCAAAGAGGTCACTAAAGCGCAAGCCCGTGGCCGAATCGCCAACGGCCACTCGATCGCCAAAGGCATCAGCTTGCATTTCCAACAGCATCATGAGGTTCATCGAAAAAATTCCTAGGTAAAGCTACAAAGAACTACAGCATTGCTGACCAACCAACGATCGTGCAATCAAGCCCTGAGAGACCGAGTATCGAGCGTTCTTGACAACCTAGTCAAGTTTTCACTAAGCAGTCCATATGACAAGTGAGAGCAAACCCGGTACGTCTGTCGATCTTGATGCTGCGAGCTACACGCTTTCGGGCCTGCGTCCTTTCCCTGTGGCTATAACCACAGTGTTGAACGGGCGGATTAACGGCCTGATGTCGCTCTCGGCTGGGGCAGCTGCCATCGTGCCAGAAGCTCCTCGGGTAACGATTTCGATCACCAAGTTCAACATGAGTCACGACATGATTTTGGAATCCGGCGTGTTTGCCATGCACCTCCTCGGAAACGATCCCGACATGATCCAAAACTCGCTCGACATTTTGATGTGCTTAGGCGGAAGCTCCGGCCGCGACGGCGACAAAATCACCGATGCCGCCCTACGCACCAAGCCTGGCGTTACAGGTTCGCCCATCCTCTTGGATTCCCTGAGCTACGTAGAGGGTCGAATCGTTGCGTTGCTCGATGTTGACGAGAGCACGATCTTTGTGGCCGACGTAGTTGCCGCTGAGCGCTTCAGCAAGGGGGGCCGGCTCAACGTAGGCGAAGCCTGGAAGAAGCTGCCGCCGGAATGGATCGAAACCTACGATCGCAACCACATTCCGCAGTTGGAAAACGCTCGCGAACGACGGGGTCTACCAACCGGTGGTTCGGCGCATTAGGCCCTGAGGTATGAACTCGAGGAGCTATCCCCGTTTTGTTTAGGAATGGGCCTAACGTTTGTTGCCCACCAAGGAATTGACAAATGACCACCGACTCCACCAGCAAAATAACCACCAAAATAACCACCAAAACCATCGAAAAAGCCCGCTCGTCGAAGACCGAGTTCAAGCTTGCCGGTGATACCCGCATGCCGGCGGCAACGATGGGTCGCCGGGCGGTTCGCACGTCAACACTGATTCAGGACAAGGCCCGTGAGGTGTTCTTGGAGCGGGGTTATCACGGCACCAAGGTTGAAGACATCGCCGACGCGGCTGGGGTTTCCCGGGCCTCGTTTTATACGTACTTTCCGTCGAAACGCGATGTGCTGCTGGCGCTTGGTACCGATGCCTATGTGGCCATGGACGAAAACCTCAACGCCATGCGTGAATTGGCGAAAGCAGGTACCGAGGATCTGGTTGAGCATGTTGTCCGCTCGTATATGGAACTCCTCGATGAGCACGGTGGATTCATTCTAGTTTGGGGTCAGGCTGGTTTTGAAGATCCAGAACTTCGTGCTGCGGGCATGCGGGCCAAATTGCACAGCGCCCGGCGGTTCGCACGGCTGTTCGGCCTCGATTCCGGTGATGAGGATCCCGGTCTAACTGGTCTTGCTCTGCAGGTCATGATCGATCGCTACTGGTACTACCAACAGGTAGCCGGTTTGCCCGCCACGCGCGAAAAAGCCGTCGCTACGTTGTCTGCCGTTATTCGTGCTCGGATGGCCGCCGAAGTTTCGCCGACGTAGGGTCTTTCTACATGCCGCCGAAGAGGGAGTTTGCGGCGCGTCCGTCAACTTTTACGTGTCGGCGTGCGAACTTCCACTGGCCTGCATCGTTGGTTCGATACGTATCGGTATAGCGGCCCCAGTGATCTGGCCCGATCGGCGTCACAACGAAGAAGTACAGTCGGCCCGTAGCGTTGTTTTTGTCAACCAAATCAATTTGATGTGTGGCCGTGTAATGGCGAACGTACGGTAGTGCGGCCTTGTCTTTGGGCACGTCAGCCGCTGGATGTGGAGGAACGTCGTGGAGTTTCGATCTAGTGCCGGTGAAGATGGTCATGATTTCGTCGAGGCCGGTTTTCACGTCGCCTTCGAGATCCATCACCGCATCATCGAGAAACAGTTCGCGTACGTTGGCGAACCGTCCGGCATCACCGTTGCTGTTGTAGCGAGTGGTGAGGTCGCGGATTGATTCGCGCGCATTGATTTCCCAAAGTTCCATTTGCGTTACTCCTAGGGGCATTCGACGGGTAAGGTCCAAACTTGACACTTCTGTCGAGTTTTAGCAACCTGGAGCCGGGCCGATTGGTCTGGTTGGTCCAATCGGTCTGAGGAGACAAGCAAATGCGCTGTATCTACGTTTACCCGGAGACCGTCGGCGCCGATGCGCACATGCTCGATTCGGGACCGATTGGCGAGGTCGCGGTCACCGCAGAACGTGCCGGCTGGGAAGGGTTTGCCTTCACTGAGCACCCGGCCCCTGGCGCGAAATGGCTGGCCTCTGGTGGACATCAGAGCCTTGATCCCTTCGTTGCTCTTGGACATGTCGCCGCGGTTACCTCGAAGATGAAGTTGCTTACCTATCTGTCGGTGGTCTCCTATCGCAACCCTTTGATGCTGGCGAAAACGGCGGCCACCGTTGACTTGTTGTCGGGTGGTCGGTTCATTCTTGGCCTGGGGACGGGGTATTTGAAGGGTGAGTTCTTCTCGCTCGGTGCCGATTTTGATGAGCGGAATGAAATGTTTGATGAGGCCCTTGAGGTGTTGGCGATGCATTGGTCGGGTGAGCCGTTTAACTTCCAGGGCAAGCACTTCACCGCTCGAGATATTCAGGCGCTGCCACGTCCGGTGCAAATTCCCATTCCGATTTGGATCGGTGGCAATGCCAAGGTCACGCTTCGCCGGGTTGCCGAGAAGGCGCAGGGTTGGATGCCACTGATTTCTTCTGCGGAAGTAACCACTACGGCTCGCACGCCAGCGGTTTCGTCGAACGAAGCGCTGGCCAACAAAATTCGTGAACTCAAGGACATGGCTGGTGATCGTGCCGCCGGGCTTGATATCTCGGTTTCATACACCGATCGTTCTCTCGGTGATCTCAGCAAGGATGTTGAACGCCACCGCGATGCCCTTGGTCAACTGACGGCCGCTGGAGCAACGTGGACTGTTATCTCCCCTGAGCCTACGCCGGTGACCAAGACGTTGGAATTTGTTCAAGGTTTCGCTGAAACCTATTTGCGCTAACGGCTTCAGCTGCTTTGGGTCGGCTTCGCGATCCTGATGTAGTTGCATGCCAGTGACCTTTGCCGCCGTATCGGATCGCCGGATTGCCGGATTGACCGGTTGCGACGAACCACCTCGTAGGATCTGACAGTCATGTCACGGACGAAATTGTGAGTAAGTAATGGATCTGAAATTCTCAAAAGAAGACCTCGAATTTCGCGAGGAAGTGCGTACCTGGATTTCGGAGAACCGTCCGCGCGAGCAGCGTCCGATGGATCGTCCTGCTATGCGCGAATATGATCTCGCTTGGCAGAAAACCCAAGCCAACGCTGGCTGGGCCGGTATCTCGTGGCCCAAGGAATACGGCGGTCGTGGTGCCTCGCTCATTCAGGCGCTTATTTGGTTCGAAGAATACGGCGGCGCTGGTTTGCCAGGTATTGATGCCTGCTTCGTAGGTCTCAACCATGCCGGTCCGACGTTGATGACCCGTTCCTCCGAAGAACAAAAATCCTTCCACCTGCCCAAAATTCTTAGTGGTGACGTCGTTTGGTGCCAGGGATTCTCAGAGCCCGAAGCAGGATCAGACCTCGCCAGCCTCAAAGCCCGGGCCGTGATCGATGGCGACGAATTGGTGGTGACCGGCCAAAAAATCTGGACCAGCTTCGCCGACGTGGCCGACTGGCAAGAGCTGTTAGTTCGTACCGATCCTGATGTTCCCAAACACAAGGGCATCACGTGGGTCATTTGCGATATGAAGCTTCCGGGTATCGAAATTCGTCCGATCGAAACTATGGACGAAGAGCACGAATTCTGCGAAGTGTTCTACAACGAAGTGCGCATACCGTTGAAAAATGTTGTTGGTGATATTAACGATGGTTGGAGCGTGGCCATGTCCACCCTGGCCTTCGAGCGTGGAACCGCCTTCACGGTAAACCAAGTGCGCTTAGCAAAAACCGTGGAGGAAATCATCGAAGTTGCCAAGCATCGCCTTGGCCCCGATGGGCTCCGTCCGGCGATCCAAGATGACGAGATTGCTCGACGCCTAGCCCGAGCTCGTGCCGATGTCGCCGCCATGCGCGCCATGACCTACCGAACCATTTCTCGAAGCTTGCGTGACGGTACTCCCGGCCCTGAAGGTTCGATTATTAAGTTGTTCTATTCGGATCTGATGCAAAGCGTCTACCGGTTGGCCTTTGAAATTATCGGTGCCGACGGCCTCGAATTTCTCAACCGTTGGATGCCCGGCGGCTGGTCGGGCTCTTACCTTTACTCGCCAGCCGGATCACTCGGTGGCGGCACGTCGGAAATTCAACGCAACATTATTGGCGAGCGCGTGCTCGGCCTTCCACGATAAGAAAGTCTGCACACTTACCATGGACCTTCTTACTTCCAGTGAACAAGACGAAATCGTTTCTGTCGTTGCAGGTTTTCTGCGCGCGGAACTACCAATCAACGATCTGCGTGTGAACCGTTACGACCACGCTTCCTTTACTCCCGGGATGTGGAAAAAATGTGGCGAACTGGGCTGGTTTGGCCTTGGGCTGAGCGAAGAACTTGGCGGTGTCGGCTATGGCCTCGCCGAAGAAGCGCTGCTATTTCGTGAACTTGGCCGCCACCTTGCTCCCGGCCCCTTCGTCGGCTCAGTCCTTGGCGCTCGCGTTGCCGCCCTGGCTGGTCAAACTGAGCTTGCTGCCTCGATTGTCGCCGGTACGTGTTCAGTGGGTATGGCCGAAGCACGTGGCTCAGCTTCAGTCGCGAGCACCGGCATTTCTGGCACATTTGATCTTCTCGACGGCGCTGGCGCAACCCATGTGTTGATCCATTCTGATTCTGCGTTGGCCTTGATCGAATGTGCTGCGCTTGGCGATGTTCCGCTGCTGCCCTGCATCGATCCGGGAACTCGTTTGACTCGGGTTGAACTCTTTGGTGTGGTGCCGATGGCATTTATCGCGGAGGGAAGCGATGTGGTGCTGCGCCGAGGAACCGTGTTGGTCGCGGCTTTGTTGTGCGGAATCGCTGAAGCCACTCGTGATTTGTCCTCGGAGTATGCCAAGGTTCGCGAACAGTTTGGGAAACC
>JAYUVJ010000503.1:0-4866 GCA_043754155.1 Acidimicrobiia bacterium | reverse complement strand
AGCGCTAATCGGCGCTGATCGTGATGACCGTCGCATTTGGGCGATTCATACTCGTGCCCTACAGCGTGGGGTGCGTCCAATCGTCCCGGCTGGTTGCGTCGTTGAGGCGTGGATGGACCAACGCCAGGCCAAACTGGCGCGCTTGCTTGACGGTTGTGAAGTTGAACCGCTTACAAACGATCAAGCCAAACGATCCGGGCTTCTCAGGACCATGTCAGCGTCGGCCGTCAGTGCAATCGACGCAACCGTCGTCGAAACGGCAATTCGTCGAGTTGCAGCAATTGCTACTTCGGATCGCGAAGACATCGAGAACCTCTTGAGCAACTCCCGCTCGAAACACCAAATCATCGACGTCTAAGGTTTCCATCGAAGCACGCTGCTCTGCGGTGAAGTCGGCTCGGTCTAACCGCCTCGCTACGAACCGTACCAACGGTCAACTACTTTCCAAGCTTTTACTACCTCCACAACTTTACATAACTATGATTATGGGCGTTTGATTGGGAATCACGAGAGGGGCCCACTACCCACCAGCGGCTTTGCGGCTTCGATAAGCCAACGGACCGCATCTTGGTAATCCTGCATTGTTGGCTCTCCCGCCAAGTCACGCTCAACATCTCGCACCGCACACGCCAACACGTAGGCGTCGTCTCGCATGCAATCAAGTTCTGTACGAGTCATTATCAACTCACCGTCGGCCAACCCGTGAGATTTTGAGCGCTCCCGCGATTCGTAGTCCCTCTGCCGACAACTCTGCTTACAGAACTTCTTTGGACGCCCTCGTCCGCTATGAGGGTGAACTGGCCGACGGCACCACCCGCAAAGCCGAATTCCCCCGTCACCACCCTTCACTACTAATAACGTCACAGTGACGATAACAACAGGAAGAGAGAAAGCACTTTATAGCCAGCCGTTCCGGCGAAGCCGGAATCGCACGACGAAGCCTGAACCAAAGATCGTTAAGAGCGCGATTGGATAGGAAACGTACCAGTTGAGCTCCGGCATATATTTAAAGTTCATACCCCAAATGCCGGCAAATAACGTCGGCACGGCTACGACTGCCGCCCAACCAGACATTGCCCGCATATCTTCGTTTTGCCGAACCCCAATTTGGGCGAGGTTGGCATCGAGTGCAGAATCCATCAAATCACGGGCCGTTTGTATCCGACCGATAATGCGCAAAGCATGGTCTTGTACATCACGAAAGTACATTCCGAGTGAATCGCTACGGAAGAGCAATGGCAGTTGCTGGCGAACCAAAGTGTCCAGAACCTCCTCCAAAGCAACAACTGCACGTTGAAATTCCAACACTTGTCGCTTCAACCGGAAAATTCGTTCGGCATGGTTTTGTCGCCCGCCTGCAAACACGTCGGCTTCCAGTTCATCAATGTCATTCTCGACGCCGTCAACTACCTCCTGGTACCCGTCCACGATATGGTCAAGCAACCGGTAAACCACTGAGATCGGTCCGAGCGAGGTGAGCTCTGGTTGAGATTCCATGGCACGAATCATCTCTTCGTGCCCCACCCGCTCCCCTCCGTGGTACACCGTAACCACCGATCCATCACCAACGAAGGCGTGTACCTCGTGAAGCGAAATCATCTCACTTTGGTCGTCGTACCACGCCGCTTTGGCTACTAGAAACAGTGAATTGTCGAACACATCAAGCTTGGGGCGTTGGTGGGCACGCAATGCGTCTTCGACGGCCAGGGGGTGCAGGTGTAACTCGTTGTGAACCTCGGCAAATTCTTCCGGGGTTGGAGCGCTGAGGGCAATCCAAGCGAATGCATCGGCATCACGACTGGCCTCGAAGGCATCGACCAAAGGCGACGGCTTTGGACCTTGACCGTTGGTTTCATAAACGGCGCAGCTTAGAATCATGATTGGACCACCCTTGCAGTGTCCCATGAGATGGCCCTGCGTACGGTTCTCCTTCGATAGATTCGAATCGTGCTTATCAATGCAATTGCATCCTGCGTCCCAACAAATTCGGGATCGTCACTGCTTCTGGTGGGAATCGGGGGGCATGGTGCAGCCGGAAAAACCACGCTGGCGAGAACCGTTCCAGGCGCTGTAGTTGTTTCCACCGATGAGTTCTGGACCGGATCGGGGTTTGCTCTTGACCGGGTGAAGACGGATGTTCTCGATCCGCTTCGTAACGGTGTTGCCGCCAAGTTTGAAAGTTGGAACTGGGCGACAAAGACTTCCAACGGCTTGCGTCATATTGATCCGGGCGGTGTTGTTATCGTCGAGGGTGTTTGTGCACTGCACGAAATGCTCCGAGGTGCTTACGACCTAAAAGTTTGGGTTGAGACGCCTCGTGAGGTCTGTCTTATGCGAGCGGTCGAGCGAGATGGCGAATCCCAACGGGAACAGTGGGTCAACACCTGGATGCCAAACGAGGACGCGTATGTAGAGCGTGATCGGCCTCGTGATTGTGTTGACCTCGTAGTGAGCGGATTGCCAGCCTCGAAGCAACCGTAGGTTTTTAGTTTCGATTCTGGCGTAGCGCTAGGGAATTTGTAGGCTCAGGTCTATGACCACAGTGCAGCCTCAGACGCCAGCCCCAATACCCACAAAATCGTCGAGCGTAGGCTTCCATCATGTGGCCTTTGCCTGCCGTGACCTGATGGCAACAACAGCCTTTTACGAGACGTTGGGCTTCCCACTGGTGCATACCGAGGTTTCGGGCGTCCAAGACCACTTTCTCCGCCACGTGTTCTTCGACACGGGAGATGGAAGTTGCATTGCGTTCTTCGATGTCCACGGTGTTGGTGAGCGGGAGGATTGGCGCGCAGATATCTCAACAGGAAATGGTTTGCCAGTTTGGGTGAATCATGTCGCCTTCCGCTCTACAGCCGAGCGACAGGAGGAAGTACGTACGCGTATGACTGCTGCGGGTCATGCTCCGTTGATGGAACTGGACCACGGTTGGTGCCAGTCGCTGTACTACCAAGACCCCAACGGGATCATGGTGGAGTTCTGCCGTGACAGCCCGGGTTTTACTCCCGATCGCAAAGCTGCCCATCAACTCATCAGTTCCGTACCAGGTCCCGCTCCGGAGAAATAGAGTCAAATACTTCGCGTACAGAGTTTCCAGCAGATGCCCTAGCAAACTAATGCAACAGGTCGAACAACTAATGCAACAGGACGAAAGAGCCCCGACATTTCCTTGAATGTCGGGGCTCGCCTGATCGGGATTGCGTTCGTACGCGGTCGTTCGTGGCGTTCGTTCACAGAAGTCCATGCATACGCGAATGGGCACTCTTGTTGGATGAAGAACATTGCGGAACGGCGGTGACTATTTGCGGGCCGATCGGTTATTCGGTTTCGAAATTTCTAGAAAGGTACAGATTCAAGCGAACCCCCAATTCTGTGAGCAAGAAGCTCTCTTCATCGATCATGCGCTTCTCAAATCCGCGCGTCAAGCAGTAGTTTGATTTGTCGCTAAACGGTGGTCTGCGCATCGAGTATTTGAGCAACAGCTGCGCTAATACGCCGAGCCGTGGGAACGTGCAGAAACTCATTAGGTCCATGGGCGTTGGATCGTGGGCCAAGCACTCCCGTCACAAAGAACTGGGATTCAGGAAACCGTTGTTGGAGCATCGCCATAAACGGGATGCTTCCACCTTCTCCAAACGCTCGGTAATCCTGTCCGAAAATGTTGCGTGAGGTTCGCTCTAACGCCTCGTTCAGCCAAGGTGCGAAAGCGGGAGCGTGCCAACCGTCGGCGGCTTCGCTTGCGAGCAGTTCCACATGTGCGCCATAGGGCGGGTTTTCCGTAAGTGCACGTTGTATCTGTACAAGTGCGGGATGGGATGGAGCGGTTGGCGGTAAGCGGAAAGAGAGCCGTAAGGAGGTAAACGGTCGCAACACGTTTCCTGCGATAGTCGTCGGCGGAATGCCATCGGCTCCGGTAACGGAAAGGGTTGGCCGCCAAGTGCGGGCCAAGATTTGTTCAACTGCGTCTTCGGTCATTGGCCGCGTGTTGCCGAATAGTGGAAACTCATTGCTTAACGGCGAAGTCTCCCCCGCGGTACGTTGTGCCTCGGCCACTCGATACTCGGGAATAGGGACATGACAGGCATCGATCAGAACGGCGCCGGTGTGGGCATCCTCAACCCGCTCAAGCAGTTGGCGCATGATGCGAAACGACGACGGCACAACACCGCTGGCACTCCCTGAGTGCACGCCTTCTTCGAGCACATCGACTCGCAACACACCCCCGGCCAACCCGCGCAGCGATGTGGTCACCCAAAGGCGGTTGTAATCTAAGCAGCCCGAATCAAGGCAGACCACCAGCGAAGGTGAGCCGATAGTTGAAGCAAGGCTGTCAACGTGGGCGATGAGATCGGGGCTGCCACTCTCCTCGCTAGCTTCTATGAGCACCACGCACCGGTCGTGAGAGCCACCGCTGGCCTGCACCGCTTCTATGGCACTAAGCGCGCTGAATATCGCATATCCATCATCGGCCCCACCACGCCCGTAGAGTCGCTCGCCTTCTAGCACTGGCTTCCACGGACCAAGATCGGCCCGCCATCCCATCATCTCTGGTTGCTTGTCCAGATGGCCGTAGAGAAGAACCGTACGTTCGGCTGAGCCAGCGCCAAACGGTGGAACTTCACAGACAATGACCGGTGTTCGTCCGCTCAGTTGATGGGTTGAGACCTTGAGGCCGACGATGTTACGCGATCGCGCCCAATCGCTCAGCAAAAGTGTTGCACGGTCGAGGTGTCCGGCGGCTTGCCAATCGGCATCAAACATGGGCGAGAGCGCCGGAATCGCAATGTAATCGTGCAACAAGGGGATGGCTTCAGCTGTCCAAACCTCGTCAATATGGGCAGCCGCATCAGCAAGAAGGAGAACCAT
>JAYUVJ010000502.1:0-2087 GCA_043754155.1 Acidimicrobiia bacterium | reverse complement strand
GGTGGCGCAGAAATGAGCCGTTCAGAGTGGTACCGCGAAGGTCGTGTGCCTTTGCACACCCTCCGTGCCAACATCGACTACGGATTCCGTGAAGCCAAGACGACATACGGTCGTATCGGCGTCAAGGTGTGGATCTACAAGGGCGATGTGCTGCCTTACAAGGCCTCGGTCGATGAGAAATCAGTTCGTGAAGCAGCCATGGCTGTCGGCGAAATCGACGGAGCTCCTAAGGCCCCACGTCGTGTGATCAGCGCTGGCGGTGGACGCCGTAAGCCTGAGCAGGGTGACGTTGGCGCAGTTGTCGATGAAACCACCGGACTTGTGGTTGCCCCATTGCTGGGGGAGGCCGATCCAGATCTTGAGCGTCGTTTGAACGAAGCAGAAGATCTTGAGCGTCGTGCCCGTCAAGCAGCAGGCGACACCCCCCACTTTCGATCGGGAGATGAGTAATCATGTTGATGCCCCGTCGTGTAAAGCACCGTAAGCAGCAGCGTGGTCGGATGACCGGTATTGCCAAGGGCGGCACCGATTTGAACTTCGGCGATTACGGCATTCAAGCGCTTGAGCCGGCGTGGGTTACCGCCCGTCAAATCGAAGCTGCTCGTATTGCTATGACCCGTCGCGTAAAGCGTGGCGGAAAGATCTGGATCCGAGTATTCCCAGACAAGCCAGTAACCGAGAAGCCAGCCGAAACCCGCATGGGTTCTGGTAAAGGTAATCCGGAGCGTTGGGTTGCTGTGGTTAAGCCGGGTCGTGTGATGTTCGAAATGAGTGGCGTTTCCGAGGAACTTGCTCGTGAAGCCCTCAACCTCGCAATCCAAAAGCTTCCAATGCGGGCCCGGATTGTTACGAAAGACGAGAGCCTCTAATGACAAAGCGAATCTCAACCTTCACTGATTTGAGCCCAACCGAGTTGGTAGCCAAGATGGCTGAAACCAAGACGGAGCTCTTCAATCTGCGTTTCCAGTCGGCCACCGGCCAGCTCGAAAACAACGCACGCATCCGCACCCTCCGCAAGGACGTAGCCCGTATCAACATGGTGCTTCGTTCTCAGGAGATCGCCGCCGCTGAAGCTCTTGCTTCGGCCGGGAAGTGAGCCCCATGAGCGACAACGAAACCACAGAAACCACAGAAGCCGTAGAAGCCCGTCCGAATCCTCGCAAGGTTCGTGAAGGCATCGTGTCCAGCGCAGCGATGAACAAGACGATCGTTGTGACGGTTGTCGAAAAAGTTCGTCACGAGCGCTACTCGAAGACCATCCAGCGTACGCAGCGACTCCACGCTCACGACGAAATCAACGACGCAAAAGTCGGCGATCGAGTTCGTTTGCAGGAAACACGTCCGCTCTCAAAGACGAAGCGCTGGCGCCTCGTTGAAATCTTGGAGCGTGCACGATGATTCAGACCGAAACCCGACTCCGCATTGCAGATAATACCGGCGCGAAAGAAATCTTGGTTATCAAGGTTCTCGGTGGCACCCGTCGTCGTTATGCCGGCATTGGTGATGTCATCATCGCTGCAGTCAAAGATGCCATTCCTGGTGGCACTGTAAAGAAGGGTGACGTTGTTCGTTGCGTGGTCGTTCGAACCCGTAAAGAACGTCGCCGTAAAGACGGTAGCTATATCCGCTTCGACGAGAACGCCGCCGTTGTCATCAACGACAAGCTGGAGCCACGCGGCACGCGTATCTTCGGCCCGGTTGGCCGCGAATTGCGCGACAAAAAGTTCATGCGCATTGTCTCCCTCGCACCTGAGGTGATCTGATCATGGCAGGACTCAAAGTTAAGAAGGGCGACACCGTCGTTGTTCTGTCTGGTAAGGACAAGGGCAAAACCGGCGAAGTAACCCTTGCGCTCCCACGGGAGAACAAAGTTGTTGTCGAAGGCGTCAACGTAGCGAAGCGTCACCGCAAAGCTACGAAGGCCGGAGAAAACGGCGCCATCGTGGAAACCCCAATGCCACTCGACTCCTCAAACGTCGCAGTAGTGGGATCCGATGGCAAGCCAACCCGTATCGGCTACAAAATCGCTGCTGACGGTACCAAGTCACGTGTTTCCAAGCGTTCAGGAGGTGCTATCTAATGTCAAC
>JAYUVJ010000501.1:0-4163 GCA_043754155.1 Acidimicrobiia bacterium | reverse complement strand
ATAAAAGTCATGCTGGAGTAGATCCATTTTAAGGGCTGCATCCTCAACGCTTAAAGGCGAAACCACGAACTGCTTAGTTTTCACTAGCTGCGCCACATTGGGGGCCTCGCCTTCCGGCGGGACAAACTCAGCAAGATCGGGTTTGAGGAGCGCAACTCCCCCTCGATTGTTTTCATCGTCGCGTCGCCCGTAGTGATGGTGACGATCATGGGACTTGGTGACCACTTTGTCTTTGAGCTTCGAAAGTTGCATAGCGAGCTTGTCGACCACCAAGTCAACAGCTGACTGGCTGTCAATGGCAGACGCTTTGGCCCGAACGTGATGACCGTGACCGTGCAGAGTCACTTCACACCATTCACTCTTGGCTATTCGCGGGTTCCGTTCTTCAAAAAAGGTGACTTCGGCGTGATCCATGCCGGGGAGATATTTGGTGACCCGAGTGATTTTCTCAGTGGCCATTTGGCGAAGGTGCTCGGTGAGCACGACATTGCGATGCTTGATGACAATCTGCACGTGGTTCCTCCTGGGGGAATACGGTCTCGTTTGGACCGGTTACTGGTGAACGACAACGACGTTGACCCACAAGCTGATACGTGGCATGCACCCGCACCATTGCTGAGGGAATGCCGATTACACATAGGGAAATACTCTGCGCGCATAGTGATGCGCATCGTTACGTGTACGTATGATTGGTGTGTATGGTGCGCTTGGCGTTTTGGCGCAGCAGAGCGTTCACACAGGGAAAGAACCGAAGACAAACTCGGAGCACCCTGAAGCATCGTGTTTCCTAGCTCGCCCGCTCGACGAAACGCAGGTCATTGCGATTGCGATTGCGATCAGCCCTTGTGCTGACCCTACCGCCCGACGAACCCTTCGTGCTGTGCGGATTTTGCACAGCCGCCACCCCGTATGTGCGGAGTGTCGAGGAGCCCATAGCGCACCCTAACTCGTTTCCGACCACTGCGGCGTAACCAATTCCGATGATTTGTTGTTTTCCCTCGACACGTAGCGCACGAGCCGCCGCCAAGAGCGTTGCTGACGTGGTGATCACGTCGTCCACAACGACTATTGGAGCATTCTGCGAAATTCGAGATGGTCCACCTATTCCGACAAACGAAACCTGATCGCGACCCTGCCGGTGTCGGCCATGCTGGGCGCCGCTAGTGCGAATCAGCATCGCTGCAACCGGCCGTTGTGTTCGGCGCCCGAGAGCCTCCGCGAGCAGTTTTGCTTGGTCATAACCACGTTCACGAATCCGCCGGTTAGACGTCGGCGCCCAGGTTATGACTGCATCCAGCGGGATGAGAGGCTCCATGCAGGCAGCCATGTGCTCAACTCCGCCGTGAGCATGGGATCGTTTAGCGGCCAAAACCAACCGACGAGCCGGGCCTTCGTAGGACACCGCGGCGACAAGAGAACACCCCTTCACCCACCCAACCGAAGGCCGAATTTCCCCCGCTGGCCGCACCTCCTCTTGGCAAGCGACGCACAGCCCAACCGCCACGTGCCCGCAGGCCGCGCACCGCGGCGGCAAAACCCTAAGACAGATTTGCTCCAACGCACTCTTTAATCCCATACGAGCATCATGGCCGGAGGGTACGACAACTTTCAGGGCCGCGTAACCCCGCGATTGTTGTTTGTTATGCCGCAGCGAAAGTTGCTTTGATGCCGTCGGCGGCGATTTTGGCGATGATACGCGCGTGCTCTTCGGCAGAAACGGTCTCCGCCTCATCAATCAACATGACTGGGATTCCGTCGCGGACTACGTATCGACGAGTCAGGCGGGGGTTGTAGAGGGTGTTCTCGGCCTCAACATAAAAGAGGGGGCCCTTGTCTTCGGGGCAAGCAAGGATTTCGAGCAGTTTCGGGTTCAGCGCCATAATCGCCAAAGTCTAGACGGGCAAAGGAAAAACGGGGGCAGACCACATGGTCGGCCCCCGTTCTCAGTTCGTTTCTTACTGCGCTTAGTAGCGGTAAGTTTCAGCCTTAAACGGACCGGAGGGGGCGATACCGAGGTATTCGGCCTGCTCATCGGTAACCGGCGTCAGACGCACACCCAGGGCCTCGAGGTGCATACGCGCCACCTTCTCGTCGAGCTTCTTTGGTAACACGTGCACTCCCAAGGCATAGGCCGACAAGTTGTTGAACAACTCCATCTGTGCCAAAACCTGGTTGGAGAACGAGCAGCTCATTACGAAGCTGGGGTGGCCGGTGGCGCAGCCAAGGTTCACCAAACGGCCTTCGGCCAACAGAATTACTGCATGGCCGTCTTCGAAGATCCAAAGATCGGTTTGCGGCTTGAGCTCCAACCGCTCGATACCGGGCCAACGTGACAAACCCGCCATGTCGATTTCGTTGTCGAAGTGGCCGATGTTGCAAACGATGGCGTTGTGCTTCATGCGGCTCATGTGATCAGCGGTGATCACGCTGGTGTTGCCGGTTGCTGTTACGTAAATATCGGCGTACGGCAGCACGTCTTCAAGGGTGAGAACCTGGTAACCCTCCATCACGGCCTGCAACGCGTTGATGGGATCAATTTCGGTGATGATCACGCGGGCGCCTTGGCCCTTGAGTGACTGGGCCGAACCCTTGCCAACGTCGCCGAAACCACACACAACGGCGGTTTTGCCACCGATCATGAAATCGGTCGCGCGGTTGATGGCGTCAATCAGAGAGTGGCGGCAGCCGTAAAGGTTGTCAAACTTTGACTTGGTAACCGAATCGTTCACGTTGATGGCCGGAAAAATTAGTTCGCCACGCTCATGCATTTGGTGAAGACGGTGCACGCCAGTGGTCGTCTCCTCTGAAACACCCTTAATACCAGCGGCCATACGGGTCCACTTGGTGGGGTCTTCTCTAAGAGTTTTGGTGAGCAGGCTTAATACAATGGCGAACTCGGCGCTTGAGGCTTCGCCTGGATCAGGAACTTTGCCGACCTTTTCAAACTCGACACCCTTATGGAGGATCAGCGTTGCGTCGCCGCCGTCGTCGAGAATCATGTTCGGGCCGGTTGAACCGTTGGCGTCTGCTGGCCAAGTCATCATCTGTTCGGTACACCACCAGAATTCCTCCAGCGACTCGCCCTTCCAAGCAAATACTGGGACGCCCGACGGAGCCTCGGTAGTACCTTGGGGGCCTACAGCGATGGCGGCAGCGGCGTGATCCTGGGTGGAGAAAATATTGCAGCTGGCCCAACGTACTTCGGCACCCAACTCGGTGAGGGTTTCGATGAGTACTGCGGTTTGGATGGTCATATGCAGCGAACCGGAAATGCGGGCGCCGGCGAGGGGCTTGGTGGTGCCGAACTCTTTGCGCAAGGCTCGGAGGCCGGGCATTTCGTGCTCGGCCAAGTGGATTTCCTTCCGTCCGAACGGGGCGAGGGAAAGATCGGCAACCTTGTAGTCGCGGTCGGTCAAGGTGGCAGGGGTCAACGTGGTCATTGGGGTCTCCAGGGTCAGGTGCTTTTCACGCTCGTCATGCAAGAAGCCGACGAGAGGAGCAACGGTTGCGATGGGGTCGGTCCCGACCACGGGATGACAGCCCTACGGGCCCGACGATCCGCTCAGTGTACTGGCCGAACATGACTTACGGCGCGAGCCTCCCGTCACGCGAAAGTTCCGATCTTGCCTTAGTGACGAACGTGATCCAGTGCGTGAGCTTCGCTAAGGGATACGGATATTACGTTTTCCTTTAAAAAACTGGGCCAAACCCGTCAGCAGAAAAAGTTAAGCCTTGAGCGTGGCAAGACCGGAGATAAGCGTGACCACTTCAGCGGTGTGAGTCGAGCACGAATCAGAATCAGCGGCTTCGACGTTCAAACGCAGCAGAGGTTCGGTGTTGGAGGCACGCAGGTTGAACCACCATGAACCCATGTCGACAGTGAGTCCATCAAGGTGATCCACGCTCGCCGCTTTTGGCGCATAGGCCGCTTGGATTCGTTCGATAACCCGCGAAGTCGACACGACCTTGGTGTTGATTTCTCCAGAGCCAACGTAACGCTCATACGGCTTGCGAAGTTCACTCAACTTGGCATCAGGCCCTGCTTCGGCCAGCAGTTCGAGCACGTGCAGCGCAGCGATGATGCCCGAATCGGCCCGAAAGTTGCCGCGGAAGTAATAGTGCGCCGAATGCTCGCCACCAAACACCGCGTCGGTTTCAGCCAT
>JAYUVJ010000500.1:0-4364 GCA_043754155.1 Acidimicrobiia bacterium | reverse complement strand
TGCTCGCTGGAACGTGTTGGCGTGGAATGCCGGGCAGGAGCGTTGTTTCCTCGCTTCGCCACCATTGATGCCACGGATCGGAACTTGGTGTGAACCGTGTTTTGTGATCCGGGGGCCCGGTCGCTTATTGGTGATTGGGAAAACGAGGCATGGCGGGTGTTGTCCCAGTTCCGGGCAGAAACGATTGCCCTAGCCGAGGATGCCGACCATCAAGGGTTTCTTCGTCGATTGCAGGAATCAAGTTCCGAGTTCGCTCAATGGTGGCCGCGTCACGATTTAGGTGGTTTTGCCGAACACGTCCTACGTTTCACCATCCGGTGGCCGGTGAGTTGCGGCTCTTGAACGAGCAACTCATTCGGGCGGGTGAACCGGACCTTCGACTGATCATCCACGTGGCGCTTGAGGATGACGAAAGCTTGGAACGGTTGACGTCGACGTAAAGTTCGGATGTTTTCGTTCAGCGATTTGTTGTGTTGGTTGTTGGTTGGTTGTTTCGTGGCTTTGCGTCTTTGGCACGCGCATCGTTGGCCTTTGTGTTCATGAAGGCCCCGATCAATGAGGTAAGGACTGCAGTTGCAACTACTTGACGGCGACGACGCCTTCCATGCCGGGGTGCAGCGTGCATTTGAACTTGAATACGCCAACCTTGTCCATCTTGGTAAGCCAGGCGCCCTTGTTTTGCGTCTTGGATTTGGGGCCCCCGTTGTCGAACTTTATGTTGTGGGCAACGTTTTCCTTCCAAACAAAGTTCAGTGAATCACCCTTTTTGACTTCCAGTTTTTTCGGGTTGAACTTCAGCTTGGCCATAGATATGTTGATGGTCTTTCCGCCGGCTCCGCCAAGTTGGGCTTGAGCCGGGGTGCCGGAAAACGAGGTGAGTGCACCGAGTGCGGCAGCGCCGACGAAGCCGATGGTCCAGAGGCGACGGTGGTTGGACGAGGTGGGGGGACCGGCAGTTTTGGGGGTGGGGACAACATTTGTCATGGCTTCATGCTTCCAGGGTTTTCGGTGTTTACGGTAGAGCTAGATCGCGTGGTTTCAGTCACGTTCCGTGAATGAGGTTGCGTGCAAACCTAAGCAAGATGAGTCACGCGCCCAAGCCCTGGTCAGGCCCCATCGGGCTTCGGTCCACCACAATCAGATACGTCAGATACGTCAGATACGTCATATACTTCAGATACGTCAGATACGCGGTCATGTCGGTCACGTCAGCGTCCAATCGCGACGATGCCGACCGTTGAGGGTCGGCATCGAAACGGACTGTTGACGCTGGGTTGGCCCGATCAGCTTCGAACGTGCCTGCGAACCGACCCCACCAGGTCGGTCTCGGGTTAGCCCAGGAAGATCCAAACAAGCAGCAGGATGATCGAGATTGGTACGGCGAGGTGGGCAACTTGGCGTGGGTGGCCGGCGATTTGCTTGGTAAGTGGACCTTCGAAGCCGCCGATCATGCCGAGGGCGCTGAGCTCAAGCACGGCGATGATGGCAAGAAGCACGATCCAGAAAATAATGGCAGGGCTGATGTCGTTGCCACCGAAGAAGTTTTGCGCGCCGGTCATGAACATGAGCATGGGCACGGAGAATATTGCGTTGGTGCGGCTGGCAAGCAGTGCACGACGTCCAGCGGCTGCGGTTGCTGGGTTGGCTTCTTTGCCGGCAAGAAGGCCGCGGGCATTCTCAATGACGATTTTTTGGTTTGGCCAGATAATGAGCCACACGTTGGCCAACATGACTAGGCCGAGCAAAGAACCAGCGAAAATTGCCGTTCCATACGCTCCTTGGTACACACCGCTGGAGCCGCTCCACAGACCGAGCATGACGATCCCGGTTCCGGCCGTGGCCAGCGCGGAATAACGGAAGTACCACAGTGCACGGGGCACGAGCTTGTCGATGGCTCCGTTGCGGTGAGGGGCTTCCATTGTGGGGAACGAGGGAACCTGCACGAAGTTGAAGTAATACAGAAGGCCAATCCAGCAAACCCCAAAGACCACGTGCCACCAGCGGAAAAGCCAGTGAATTCCGTCTTTCGATAACAACGCCAATGCAACCATTTTGTTTCCCCTTCAAACAATTCAACAATGTGAGTACTGCGAATTTGGTCACAACTCTATTCCTGAACGGGCAACAGTCATTGATCACTAATTCACGTAAAGAAGTGAACGTAGCACCGTCTGGGCCAACTTCCCATGGGAACCCAAAAATTGCTGGTTATTCAACAAAGTTCCTGTCCAGATTTTAGCCAGAGGATCCGTATTCATTTCTTGTGGCCCGCTCCGAAAGCCGACGAACCGGAGTACTCAACTGCGGTTAGGGCCGCACTTTCCCAAGCCTCAGGCGAGTGATTCCAAGATGTCAACCATGTCGGCCAAGGTGGTTCGAGGGTTGGTAAAGCAAAACCTCAGGACCGTTTCACGATCACCGTGGGTTTCTTGGAGATCTGGGCTGGGATTGGGAACCGTCGTCGGCACGCAGAAGGTGCGTTGGGCAAGCAGCATTGCGTCTGACCAAGCGTGATACTCAGCCGGCGACCATCCGGTGCGGCGGAACAACAACACGGAGAGATCGGGTTCCATGAGCAGTTCCAGGTGCGGGGTGTCGCGAATGACTTGGGCGACCAGGCCGGTAAGGGTGATGCTGGCTTCGATGGCGTCTCGGTAGGCGTCGGTCCCGTGAGTGGCGAGGGAGTACCAAAATGGAAGTCCGCGGGCTCGACGGGTGAGATGGAAGGCGTAATCGGAGGGGTTCCACTCGCCGTCATCTTGGAGGACATCCAAATAGGCGGCGTGCTGTGCGTGGGCTTCGGCGGCCAGTTTGGGGTTCCGGTACAGCAACGCTGCGCAGTCATAGGGTGCGAACAGCCATTTGTGGGGGTCGACGATGAAGGAATCGGCCCGTTCGATCCCGTTGAACTTGTGGCGGACACTCGGTGCTGCGAGCGCGGCCCCGCCGTATGCGCCGTCAACATGCATCCACAAGCCCTCAGCGCTGCACACGTCGGCCACTCCGGCTAGGTCGTCGATGATTCCAGCGTTGGTGGTTCCGCTGGTGGCCACGACGGCGAACACAATGCCCTTAGGTTGGGCGGCATCGAACACGGGCTTGTCTGAGGCGAAACCTGGATTGCGATCGGTTTCGCCTACCGCAATGCCCCGTTCTCGGGCCTCAGCAATAGCGCTGCGTAAACCGTGTGCATGCATACGACCTTCGCTGTCGACGGGAATGCTCAGTACGCCTATATCCATCACGCGTGCTGCGGCGGCGATGGAGGAGTGTGCCCCGTGGCTCACTGCGACATACCAACGCGGTGGCCGTGGTGAACCCTCAGTTTCCTCCAAGCCCCATCGTTGTTGGGCTTGGTAGCGGGCGGCAACAAGCGCGCTTAGGTTTCCGGCAGACCCTCCGCTGACGAACACACCACCGGCTTCCTCGGGCAACCCAACCAGATCCGCTATCCAGCGCAAGGCTTGATTCTCGGCCCACACCGCACCGGATCCTTCCATCCACGATCCACCGTAAATACTCGTAGCCCCTACGACCAGATCGAACAGTACGGCGGCTTCGGTGGGTGCACTGGGCACGAACGAGATGTTGCGCGGATGGTCCTGGGAGATGGTGGCCGGCGCAAGGTCTTCACAGAACAATCGCAGAGCTTCCATCCCGCCCAAACCTCCAGGTGTGACGGTGGGCCCGAGTTTGTCGAGCTCCGCTTTCGTTTTGGGCATATCAATCGGCGGAGGGTCGAGCCGAACGCGATCAAGGGCGTAGAGCACCACGGTTGCGGCCACACCGTCCATCTCCTCATCGAATCGGTGCATCCGGGCGCCGTCCGGCTGTTCTGCTGTACCTGCCCCGTTCGCGTTGAATTCGGTGTCTTCAGTGACTTCGGTGTGCCCGAAGTTTGCGGCTTTTCCGGGGTTTCCGGTTTCTACGTCGATTCCTTCCTGTGACGAAGCGTTTGAGTTGTCCAATGTGCCAATAGTGCCAACCATCCCAACGACGGTAGTTGCCATTCGCTCACGAGCGGGTGAACGCGCACGTGCGTTTGACACGAGCGGTTGATGTGGGTGCGCCGGTCCGGCTTGCCGGTTGGCTTAAGCACTGTCCGATGGGTCTCGAAGCGGAGCGGAGTTGGGGCCCGTTGGCTTTTGATTCTGGTCCGTCGGATTCGGCACGTACTGAAGGCTGGCAATTCCTGGCCTCGGTGTAAAATTGCCGAGGCCGCTGATCACGACCCTATTAGCGTTGCGCTGTGCCTATTCTCGGATTCCTTCACACATCGTCGGTTCACATAGCGCCTTTCGATGCGTTGGTAGCTGAACTTGCCCCGGGATGGACTGCGGTGCACGTCGTCGACGAATCGTTGC
>JAYUVJ010000499.1:0-2700 GCA_043754155.1 Acidimicrobiia bacterium | reverse complement strand
ATAACTATGCGCGCCTAGTACTTCCTGAAGCCCGTTCTGTAGTCATCGAATATGTAAGCGCCAACCCCACCGGCCCTCTCCATGCCGGACACGCTCGTTGGGCCGCCTATGGCGATGCGCTCAGCCGGGTGCTGTCACGGGCTGGGTATGGCGTGCATCGCGAGTTCTACATCAACGACCGTGGCGTGCAAATGGAAAAGTTCGCCCTGTCGCTCGCTGCTCGTAAAGGGGGAACCGAGGTGCCCGAAGGGGGATACGTCGGCCAGTACATTCGGGATTGGGCGGCAGAAATGCCCGGTGGAGCCGACCCGCTCACGTGGGGCTATGCAAAGGCACTCGACTACCAAAAGTCCACCCTCAAGCGCATGCATGTTGAGTACGACACGTGGTCAAGCGAAAAAGCAATTGCCGACAGCGGTGCCGTAGAAGCCACCCTGGCCGACCTATGGGCTAGCGGTCACGTGTACGAAGCCTCGGGCAACAACGCATTTGTTGAGGCCCGAGCCGATCGCGCCACGACCCAATCCGCTGAACCGGGTAACAAAAACCTTCGGGGTGACGGGGCCCAAAGCGGTTCTGCTGCCTCCAAAGATGCTGCCGTCCACGGCGAAGTTTCAGGCCACATCGCAATCGGCGATCAAGACGAAGATGGCGCTGATGCCGATGATGCAGCAGCACTCGAATCGGGGTCGGCCACCTGGCTGCGCACCACATCGTTTGGTGACAAGAAGCTAAAGCAACTCGTTGACGATCGTGATCGCGTTCTGGTCAAGGCCGATGGTTCGTACACATACTTTATGCCCGATATTGCCTACCATCGGGATAAGTTCAAACGCGGCGCCCTGCTCATCGACATTCTTGGCGCCGATCACCATGGCTACGTCGCGCGAATGACCGCAGCCGTGCAAGCCCTCGGACACCCCCGAGAAGACCTGGAAATCCTCATAGGCCAACACTGCATTCTTATGCGCGCTGGCGTTGAAGTACGTCTCTCCAAGCGGACGGGCGACATCCTCGAACTGGCGGAAATCCTCGACGAAGTAGGCCCCGACGTAGCGAAGCTGACCTTCCTACTCCAGTCGATCGACACCAAACAAACCGTGGATCTCGATGACCTGATCAACAGTTCACTCGACAACCCGGTCCACTACATTCACTATGCACACGCACGAGTTCACGGCATCGGCCGTAAGGCAGCAGAGCTTGGTATCGAACGCAAACCACTAGCCAACGTCGACCTTTCGGTGCTGTCTGATGTTCACGAACTCGATGTTGTTCGGTTGCTGGCTGACCTACCCGAAGTGCTCACGTTGGCCGCTCGGGAACGGGCACCGCACAAGATCACCACCTGGGTGCGCGAACTGGCCGCGGCGTTCCAAGCGTTCTATGCCCACTGCCCGGTGTTGCGAAGCGATACTGCTGAAGACGTGCGCCAAGCTCGGTTCTGGTTAGTGGAAGCGGCGCGCATTGGCCTAGCCATCGGACTTGACCTGCTCGGCGTAAGCGCGCCGGAAACACTCGAACAACTTGAACGTTTCGATGATGAACCGGGTCACGAATCCAACGGTGAACCTAGTAGCGATGTATCCAGTGACAGTCAGGAAACCTCCAAAGAAGTGAGCAACTCGTGAGCGGCCCAATATCCACCAGTCTTCTTCCGCAAACCACAACCTTCGACGATGACGGGCGCGCTTACATTGGCGGTGTCTCGCTCGAATCGTTGGCGGAACAGCACGGCACACCGTTGTTTGTATACGACGAAGAACACCTCCGCCAAAAGTGCCGCGATGCCCTATGGGCGTTTGGAACCGGGGTTTCCTATGCAAGCAAAGCATTCAGCTGCATGGCCATGGCCAGGTTGGCCAATGAAGAAGGTATGCATATCGATGTTGCCACCTCGGGTGAAGCGTTCGTGGCCTTGCGAGCTGGAGTACCGGCAGAAGATTTGGTTCTCCACGGCAACAACAAATCCACGGCAGAACTCACCTATGCGTTGGAGCGCGGGATCGGGCGAATCGTCGTCGACAGCCTCGATGAACTCGAACGGTTGCGCCGGCTCAGCGGGTTCGGATACAACAGGCCCAAGGTGTTGCTGCGGTTAACCCCCGGCGTTGAAGCACACACGCACGTCTATATAGCAACTGGGGGGGAGGACTCGAAGTTTGGGTTCTCCATCGCCAGTGGTGCCGCCCTTGATGCCGTAATCCAATGTCGCAGCGAAGGTAGTGGCGTGGAGCTCGTTGGCGTGCACTGCCACGTTGGCAGCCAGGTAACGGCCATTGATTCGTTCCGCAAGATCGTTGAAGTGATGGCGGCATTCTTCAAACCGCTTGGCCTTCCTGAGCTGGTCATCGGTGGCGGATTAGGCGTGGCCTATACGGAAGGCGAAAGCGAACTCACCATGGCCGAATGGGGTGCTGTGGTGCGCGAAACCGCGCAGACTGCCGGGTTGGCACGCTCGGTGCGTATCGGTGCTGAGCCGGGCCGATCAATCGTGGCTTCGGCGGCCGTGACCCTGTACCGGGTGGGCACCATCAAAGACCTGCCCGACATCCGCACTTACGTAAGCGTCGACGGTGGGATGAGCGACAACCCGCGGCCCATGATGTACGGTGCCGAATATGAAGCGTTTCTACCCCGAGCTGCCACGGCGGATCGGCACAAGACGGTAAAAATCGTGGGCAAACACTGCGAAAGCGG
>JAYUVJ010000498.1:0-3146 GCA_043754155.1 Acidimicrobiia bacterium | reverse complement strand
CTTATGGGTTGCCGAGTAGCGGAGAGTGCATAACGGGTTGAGACGCTCGATTGCCTCGACCGACGAGTCGGATTCCATGTTTTGCGGCTCATCGACGATGACGATCGGGCTCGTCGCCTGAATCTGTTCAATCGGACGGCGACCCATCGATTGATCACGTGGACGATTGATGATGTTGCCCGATTCGGGATCGTCTTCCTTCACATCCTTGGCGAACGCCTGGATGTTGATCACCATGATTTGGATCGAGTTCGACGACGCGAACTGGCGGACCCGGCCCAACTGCTTCGAATCGTAGGTCTCCACGTCGAAGGGTTGGCTGTAGAGAGACATGAAGTGCTCACGCATCAACTTGGCGCTCGCCAACACACCCTCACGAATGGCAACGCTCGGCACAACAATCAAAAACTTGCAGAAACCGTGCTGTTTGTGAAGCTCGAACATCGTCCGTAGGTACACGTAGGTTTTACCAGTACCCGTCTCCATCTCCACCGAGAAGTTCCGTCCATCGAGTGACTTTGAGATTGCAATGCCATTGCGGGTCTGGATCTCGTTCAGATTTTCCAGTAGCGATGCGTCAAACAGCCCGGCGTCTTCGGGAAGCGGATTGGAAACACCCAACTCACCGATCTGCAACTGCGCCGGATCATCCAAGGAGAACGCCAACGACGAGTTCGCCTTCGGCAAACCGCTGAACAAATCGACAACAGCGCTCACGGCGTCGGTCTGATAGCTCAGAGCGGCGTCAAACTTCAGTTTGAGAGTCACGGCACTAAACGACCTTGAGAACCATCTCGGACTGCTTACCAGCGGCCTTCGCCCGCACGGTCTGCACCGCATTGACCTTCAACTCGTCGTCACCACCGAATGCAGCCTCCAAGACGACGATTCGAGCCGGGTCCTGCTCGACCATCCACTCAATGATCTCAATCGAAATCCGATCATCAAGGAAAAACATGACAGCACCATCCGCTGCCGAGTAAACCATTTTTCCGGCAACAACATCGGTCGACATCGGCGTGTTCATCGGAAAGCCAAGCTTGAGCAGAAGTTCAACAGCAAGGTCGTTCTGCGTTCGGCCAGCAACCACGTTTTCGGCCAAGGCTCCAAGTCCAACTTGGAGTTGCTCAGCCGGTTTTGAAGTTCCGTCCCATACAAGAAAGTTGGAGGAACTCAACCGATACGACCGGAATCCAAAATCATGAACGACTTCGCCCAGTTGCTTCGGTTCAGCATTGATCTTGATCGCCGCCGCCTTGGCCCGCTGACGCGCCAGTGAACTGATTGAAGGCACCTTCGTATCGTCAACCAATTCCGGAAGTTGCACCAAGACGAATCTCCTGTTTCCACCGTCGACCTTGTTAGCGCGCATCACCGCCTCGGCGGAAGTTCCTGACCCGGCAAAAAAGTCCATCACTACGTGACCGCTCGTCGCGTCCGTACCCAATTGAAGCATTCGCTCGATAAGTCGCCATGGTTTCGGTGTATCAAACACCGAATCCGAAGAGGAGAATGTGACTAACTCAAGTAGCTGTTTCTTCGCTTCCTGCGTGTGGCCAACGTCGCCGTGCTTCCAAAGAGTCTGAGCCACGCGTCCGGCTTTGACCTCCGACATGAAGATCTTTGGAGCTGGAACGTTGTTCCCCGAGAGTCCCCACCAAATTCTCCCATCAGCATCAAGGTCTCGAAATTTCTGCTCAGAAATACGCCAATACGAACCCGAGGGTGGGCCAAGGATCACTCGTCCACTAGGACACACAATCTCGTACGTTCCTTTACTATAAAAATTTCTTGCCGAAAGGTTGTTCGGTCTCCAATCCCCCCGTGGGTCATTGTCGGGGTTTGAGAAAATTGCATCCTGAGCTTCCGTTCGTGGTAGGAGACCGAGATCAAGGGATTCAGAATTCCTGGCATAGACGAGAACATATTCGTGATCTTCAGAAAATAGACGCGCACTGCTCTTTGGCGCATAAACCTTTTGCCAGATGACCGATGCAACGAAATTTTCTTCTCCGAAGATCTCGTTCATGACCTCTCGAAGGTTGTGCACCTCGTGATCATCGATTGAAACAAATACAATCCCGTCCTCCTGGAGTAGGTGCCGCGCAAGAAAAAGCCGTGGGTAAATCATCGAGAGCCACTTCGAGTGATAACGGCCATTTGTATCCGTATTCGCGCTTACCTTTAACCCGTCGCCATCGACTTGACCGGAGTATTTCAGGTAGTCGGCAAGGCCCTCTTTGAAGTTGTCGGGATACACGAATTCGTTGCCGGTGTTATACGGCGGGTCGATGTAGATGAGTTTGACCTTGCCGTAGTAGGCCTTTTGAAGAAGCTTCAGTACTTCGAGGTTTTCGCCTTCGATGATCACGTTTTGGGTAGTGTCCCAGTCGACGGACTCTTCCTTCATCGGCAACAGCGTTCCGACCGATGGCGTTTGGATTACCCGTGCGCATTCGGCTTTGCCTGGCCAAGTGAGACCGAACCGTTCAGGTCCGCTCTCGACATGCTCGCCGAGCGAACGCTTCAGCGCATCGAAGTCGACTTTGCCTTCTCGGAACACTTCAGGGAAAACAGAGCGCAGCGCATCTAGCCGTTCTTCTGTAACGTTCGCCGACTCAAGACTCATTCGTTCTGGAAAATCCACCATTTGTTGAGCTTAACGGCGCGTTCGCTAGATTCTTCGGCACTTCATCCCTTCAGAGTCATGGGCTGCAGCCGATCCGCGGTTACTCGTGCGGAAGTACGGGCTTGCGGAGTTCCGCCTGCGATACGACAACGTCGGCCATCAGTTCGTCGTAGGTGGTTTTGCGGCGGTCGGCCAGTTTCTGAAACAGATCCCGTGGATCATGGAGCGGGGGTTGACGTGGCCGCATCCAGAACACCTGTCCTTTGCGGGAATCGAGCTTCTTCAACGCCGCTGGAAGGTCGAGCAGAATCGCTCCCGTCGCCCGAATGGGATCGTCGCCGACGCCGCCTACAGCGAACACCGACAACTTCGTCGCAACGATCGCCGCCAGTTCAGAGGGGTTTTCAAGCATTCGGTAGTTGTTCGTGACCAGCCCAGCCCACTTTGCCTGGTGTAGCGCAATGATCAGTTGGCGGTCATCGAGGGTTGGCATTCGATGGTCGATAGCGCGCAACGG
>JAYUVJ010000497.1:0-2651 GCA_043754155.1 Acidimicrobiia bacterium | reverse complement strand
CGTTCGAAGGTTACGTTTCAGAAAGAGGCAGGGGTCCTCACTGAAACGATGCTTGAGGGTGAGTCTAAGGTCCTGCGGAAGTTTGCGCGGGCGCTCACCGTATTTCCTCAGTACCCATATGACTTCACGTTCGGCTTCCAGTTCCGCGGAGTTCCCTCGTGGACTGGCGGGCGGTCGATTGGCCATTGGAAGATGTGGTTTGAGGAGCCTGGGTTGTTGGTCTTTGTAGAAGAAAGCAAGTTCATGTTTGAAGAGGTCGGGAGCTGGGTGCGCACCCCGATCTCCGAACTTGATCAATCAATCGAGGTCAAGATCAGAACCGAGCCTTTGCTAGTCCCAGTTGATGTGTGGTCCTTTGCTGAAAGGTACGTTGCGTTGAGAGCCTACGAAGGCCCCGGCCATGACCCATGGCTAAGTTCGCCGAGAATATCGGATTTTCCGCTGCTGCTTGTGGGCAGGACCGGATCAACTCGTTGGGAGATTCGCAGAGATTCCGATGGTGGATTGATGAGCCGATTCGGGACAAACGTTTTGGTCATCGACGGTGTGTCGCAAGTCGAAAATGGAAGAGTCGTCGACGAGGAAGGATGGCTGACATTGGGAGGTTCGTTTGCCTACGTAAAATCGGTGAAACCAAGAACCGGCCCGTGGATGCTGCATGTTGATGGAAATCCGCTTCGTCGGGTCTATCCGCGGAGACTGCGAGACGGCTCGCTGTTGATCATCGAGACTGGACTCGCTGCGCCGTCTCCCGCTGCGTCACCCGAAATACAAATCATCGGAGCAAACGAGTAGAAAATCGGAGGGCGAGCTTGAGTGTGTCCAGTCGATTCGTGGACGGTTTGGTCTTTAGGGGAGCTTCGATTTCCTGCTGAGCTGTCACTTCGATATCGCTCACGTCTGTCATTGAACTTTTCTTCCACGATGTCCCGGGGCGAAGAGTGCGGGTAAACACATTTGCTGGTTCACTCTTAGCTTGCGGCGGGGTCTTCAAACGTCTGGCCAGTGCGAAGTGAGTCGTGCACTCTCAAGCGGGGTAATGATCAAGCAATCTTTCCGAATTTCAACCATGCCGGGTTCAAGGAGAGTGACAGACACGGTTTTGAGGGCCCGGATCACATGTTGAACAAGATCGCGATTTGTGCAGTTACCGATAGCGACTAGCAGAGTCGCTTTGGAGTTCCCTGCAACTAGTAAGACCATCGGATCTATGGTTATCCGGTTGAGTCGGTTCATGCCGTCAGGTTACTCAGGCCGTCGTGGCTGTTAGCAAGTTTTTGAAACCACGCTAAATCGTGGAAGTTCCGAGGCGGGATACTGAAGCGAGGGTGGATCTAATGTCATCCAAATATTCGCAAAACAACCGGCAATCTTCGCAAATTCAGTTGGCGACTACCTCTACCGTTACGCCTCGCCAGAATGCTATGTGTCCGGCGATTTCTGCTGCCGCGGGAAGGGGGAATGGATAGAACCAAGCGGCGTTTGGGTTCTCGGAACCGTCGACAACAATCGAGTGATACGAGGCGGTTCCTTTCCAGGGGCAGCTTGTTGAGTAGGTGCTCGGAATCAAAAACCCGGAGCGCACAGAATCAGGCGGAAAGTACTGATTCCCCTCGACCATAACCGTGTTGTTGCTCTCGGCGATGACTTGACCATTCCACGATGCTCGAACCATGAATCACTCCTTGTCGATAGACAGCCTGTCCCGAGACAGCTTTGTGCTGCAAGTGAGATGATACGGCGGAACACGATTTCGTGGGCGACGAAATCTGCAAACTACTTCGTGGCGGTAATGGCATTGCCGATGTTGATGGCGTGATGCCCAGCGCTAATGGCATCGGCCGTCACCGTTATGGGATTACCGATGTTGATACGTCCGATGTTGATACGTCTGGTTGAAGCGGACTTTGAAGTAGAGCCAGAGGCAGAATCAGGTGACGATCCGTCGCGAGTGATCACCAATGGTTCTCCGATAGAAATATGTGTGCTTACTGCAGGTGTAGCGGGACGAACGGTTGTGGGTTTGTGCTGTTGGGTGAGGAGTAGGCCGCCAGATGCGGTAATGGCCACCAAAACGCCGAGACCGGGGAGGATTTTGCGCCAGCCGAGCGAACCGTGAAAGGACTGGATTTCGCGCACGGCCGTCGTCGACAGAAGATCGAACTGTTGACGGACATCAAGAACGGAACACCCAAACACCTCGGCGAGAACAAAAAGATCGTTGTCTCGAGGACCAAGGGGCTTGCCAGGCTTGGTGTCGCGCATCTTGTACACGAGCGCCAAGTAGCGGAGCATGATTTTGCGGTCGTCGTCGTCAGGCAGGAATCGCTTGGTACTCGCACCGACGATCAGCAGACCCTCAGACCGGTCGATCTCTAGGGTGGAACGTCCAGGCGTAACCGTGCCCAAGTCGATGTTGTATAGGTGGGCAACCGTGCGCAAATCGTTCTCGCTTAGGGTCACCGAGCCAGCTTCAATTTGGCGAAGATCTCCCATGGAAAATTGTCCTGCTCCGGCAACTTCAATGTCGGAGAGTTCTAAGCCAGCAGTAGTTCGGGCGGCGATGAGCAACGCAGCGAGCCGGGCCGGTGGGACAAGGGTTTCCAGTGGCGAGGCCAAGGTAAGTGACATGGTTCGTCTATCGGCGGGAT
>JAYUVJ010000496.1:0-7808 GCA_043754155.1 Acidimicrobiia bacterium | reverse complement strand
ATTGTGGTCTTCGGCTAAGGAGAAGATGGCCCCTCGGGAAGCTGGGCGTCGGTACCACCTGTGTGCTGCTGAGCGCGGACGGGAATTGTTCGCAGGCGTCGCTGGGTTGGAAGCGTTCAATGCTGCCGCCGAAAAAGTAATTGCCGCTGCCGATCGTGATGGCTTGCCCCTGTTCGCCGGTATCGCTGCTGAGCCGTTGGTAGAAGACGCTCCTGGTCGTGCCATGCAGCTGGCCGCGGTGCTTCGTGAATTCCGTGGAAGCTCGCATTTGGTGGCGATTCTTGCTTCGGGTCTGCGCGCTCGTGAGGCGCATTTTGCTAAGCGTCCAAACGATGTCAAAACCTTTGGGTACGACGAATCCGAAGTAACCCCCGTTACCGACGATCACCACGCCAAACTCGCCGCAGCAGAGGAAATCACCAACAACCTCGTCCGCTCGGCCTACATGGGTCTCAGCGACGCAGAGGCTCAAGCGTTGGTTGCCGGTGCCGTAGCCATGGAAGCAGCACTGAAGCCTGCCGCTTAGCCGGTTGGAGGGCTCAGCCGACGAGGGAAAGTCCGGCTGAGCCACAGTCCTCAAGCAGGCGAACAGCGGCGATACGTTCTGTGCGAACGCTCATGCAACGGGTAGACCAATGGTCGAGACGTGGTGCTCTGCCCGGTGCGACTCTGAAGAATGTGGTGAGGGGTCCTTCGTGAACATACGCGTCGGCCGCAACTTGCTCGATGGATTCATCTAGGTAGGTGAGTACGAAGGTCATAGGTAAACCATATGTGCACAGACCTGTTGAAAACTAGACCCTCAACGCTGTGTCTTTCCGGTGCGTATCGTTGAAAGTTATCCCCAGGCGACGGCCATTGGAGTGACGGAGCTTCTGTAACGTTTGTTCAGGGTTTGTAGCAGTGGGGGACGGCGATGGGGTCGGTGATGGTGAGTGGTACTCGTTCGCCTCTAAGATCGGCCCAGATTTGCTCGCCGAAAGTGCTGGCTGTGACGGAGACGTAACCCATGGCGAGTGGGGCGTTTATGGTGGGGCCGAATCCGCCTGAGGTCACGACGCCTATTGCATCTTCGCTCTCTGCCGTTGCGAACAACTTTGCGCCAGCTCGCACGGGGGCTTTCCCGGCAGGGAGGATTCCGATTCGTTTGCGGCTGGGATTGGTTGCTAACTCGTCCCCGATGCGGCTTGCGCCCGGAAAATCGAGTAGCTCCCGACGGCGTTTTTGAATGGACCATCCGAGACCCGCTTCGACGGGCGACGTGTGTTCATCAATGTCTTGACCGTAGAGACATAATCCGGCTTCGAGTCGAAGCGAGTCTCGTGCTCCCAGTCCGATGGCCATCGCTTTGGGGTGTTGCAGCAGTGCCTCCCAAACCGTCATGGCGGCTGACTCGTGGACCGCAATCTCGAAGCCGTCCTCGCCGGTGTACCCGCTTCGTGAAATATCAATTGTGATGTCTTGGCTTGGTTGGGTATCCGATGCTTTGATCGAGAAGTTCAGTTCACGGAAGTCCATAAATGCCATTGAGGTGACCTCAGGGCAATGTGCGGAAACGACGGCCTCAGCAAATGGACCTTGCACGGCGATCAACGCCATATCGGTACGTGCGCGTACATTCACGGCATCACCGAGCTTCGTAATCAAGTGTCGAACTATGACTTGTTTGGATCCGGCGTTGATGACCAAGCTAATTACTCCATCGCGCCCGGCAGGATTGGCCACCATTGCGTCGTCGATGATGCCCCCGTCGACATTGAGAAACTGGGTGTAACGCTGGCGCCCTTCCCTCAGGTTGAGCACATCACAAGGAACGAGCCTTTCCAAGGCAAGAGCCACCGTTTCTTGCAACCCATCGTGCGCTGTTAACTCCACGACTCCCATATGGCTTACGTCAAAAATGCCCACAGAAGCCCGGGTGTGTTGATGCTCGGCAATGATGCCAGGGGCGTAGCGAATTGGCATGTCATAGCCCGCGAACGCGGCGGTCCGCCCACCGTTGGCACGATGCCAAGCGTGCATAGGAGTTTGGCGAAGCGTACCGGTGGTTTTGTTGCCGCTCATGTCCAGGAATCCATTGGAGGACAAGAACAAACCACGTTTCGGTCGCCAAACACCCCGTCAATGCGCGAAACGGGAGGCCAGTACTTGTCGGGGTTTTGTTTGCCGTCGGGATAGGCACCCTCAACCCGTGGGTACGCTCGGTCCCACGGTTCTGACAACAAATCCGCAGCGGTGTGGGGCGCGTGAACGAGCGGGTTATTGTCCGCTGGCCAAACACCGGAAGCGACCTGCTCGATCTCTCGACGAATTTCGATCATGGCATCACAGAACCGATCGAGTTCCTGCAACGATTCACTTTCCGTTGGCTCCACCATCAACGTACCGGCTACCGGGAAACTCACAGTGGGAGCGTGGAATCCAAAATCCATCAACCGCTTGGCCACATCATCAACGGTGATTCCCGTGTCATTGGTAAGTGGACGTAGATCCAGGATGCATTCATGGGCGACCCGTCCGCCACTGCCGGTATAGAGAATTGGATATGAGGTGCCAAGTCGCGCAGCGACATAGTTCGCGTTGAGAATGGCCAAGCTGGTCGCCGATCTGAGCCCATCGGGGCCCATGAGGGCAATGTATGCCCACGGAATTTGCAAAATCCCTGCCGAACCCCAGGGCGCTGCGCTGATGGCACCCACACACGGACCGTCAACGAGGGAGCCCACCGAACTATGAGTGGGGAGGAAAGGGGCAAGATGCGCATTGACGCAAACCGGACCTACGCCAGGCCCGCCGCCACCGTGGGGAATACAGAAGGTTTTGTGCAGATTGAGGTGGCTCACGTCGGCCCCGAACTTACCGGGTTTGGCTGTGCCCACAAGTGCATTGAAATTCGCGCCGTCCAAGTACACCTGGCCTCCCGCTTCATGGACGAGAGCACAAATCTCGGTAATGCGATCCTCGAACACCCCGTGCGTCGACGGGTACGTAACCATAAGTGCACCTAGCGCATTGCGGTGCTCGGCAATCTTGGCGACGAGATCCTCAAGGTCCACATTACCCGCCTCGTCGCAGGGGAGTACCACCACGCGCATGCCCGCCATGGTGGCCGAAGCTGCATTGGTGCCGTGCGCCGAGGAGGGAATCAAACACACGGTGCGCTGATCATCGCCACGCGATAGATGATAAGCGCGAATAGCTAACAGCCCCGCCAGCTCACCTTGTGAACCGGCATTGGGTTGTAGGGAGACTCGGTCGTAGCCGGTGATCTCCTCCAACATGGCTTCGAGTTCCGCAATCAACTCACGACTGCCGACGGTTTGATCCTCAGGAGCGAAAGGATGAAGGTTGGCGAATTCCGGCCAGGTGACCGACAGCATCTCCGTAGTGGCGTTGAGCTTCATGGTGCAACTGCCGAGCGGAATCATGGTGCGATCAAGGGCAAGATCACGATCAGAAAGCCGCCGGATTTCTCGCAACATGTCGGTCTCCGAAGGAACGCTTTGAAAGACCGCATGGCGAAGGGCTGGGCCTTGACGTCGATTCACCGGGGCGATCCCTGCAATTGCTTCCTGACGGGTTCCCGCGAAGGACTCACTTTCCGAATCCGAATGGTCAGTTGCACCCGATCGCTGAGGTACGGGATCGTCCTGTGGGTTGGCGGGCGACCGGAGATTTTGCCTTGAGTCGCCGGTTGCATGGTGGGTGGGACCGGTGCCAAATGCTTCTAGAACTGCTTGAACTTCATTGTTGGTAGTGGTTTCGTCACACGCAATACCGATGCGCGTGGCATCGAGTCGCCGCAGATTCACGTTGTTATCGAGTACTCGTTGAAGAACGACATCCGCCGTTTGGCGGTCCGGGAGGGAGACGGTCACGGTGTCGAACCACGAATCATTGGACAGTGTGAATCCTGCAGCTACCAGCGAAGAGGCAATGGTGTTGGCGTGATAGTGCACTCGGTCGGCAATCCGTGTGAGTCCTTCAACGCCATGCCACATGGCGTAAAAGGCGCTGGTGATGGCGAGCAAAGCTTGGGCCGTGCAGATGTTGCTGGTGGCTTTCTCGCGCCGAATGTGTTGTTCGCGAGTTTGCAAAGCCAATCGAAAAGCCTGACGGCCTTTGGTGTCCACTGAAACGCCAACCAATCGTCCGGGGAGAGAGCGTTTGTGTTTGTCGTGAACGGCCAGGAACCCAGCGTGCGGGCCACCAAAAAACATCGGCACACCAAACCGTTGAGCGGAACCCACGACGATATCTGCGCCCCAGGTTCCCGGTGGCTCCACTAAGACGCAAGCCATGAGATCGGTATGTGCGCAAAGCAATGCTCCAACTGAGTGCGCTGCAGTAACCAGACCAGAGGAATCGCAAATTGACCCGTCGGTTCCGATATGGGCCACTAGGACGCCGAAGCAACCCCCATCGGCGGCAATAACGTCTGGTGTAAGAGACGCCACAACTACCTCGATTCCCATGGGTAAACCCCGGGTTTGCACCACATTGATCACTTGGGGATGTAAGCGCGCATCGACTACGAAGCGTTTGCTTTTCGACGTTGAAACCCGCATCGATAAGGTCATTGCTTCGGCTGCGGCGGTAGCGTCGTCGAGTAGAGAAGCGCCAGCCAAGTCCATATTGGTGAGTTCAGCGACCATGGTTTGGAACCGCAGCATGGCTTCAAGTCGGCCTTGGCTAATTTCGGGTTGGTAGGGCGTGTACGCCGTGTACCAGGCGGGGCTTTCGAGCACGTTGCGCATGATGACCGAGGGCGTGACCGTGCCGTAATAACCCTGGCCAATCATGGAGCGCACCACTCGGTTTCGGCTGGCCTTGATGCGGAGCAAGGCGACCACTTCGGTCTCGGAACGGGCTCTAAAGAGGTTTAGCGGCTCGCGAAGTCGAATCGATTCGGGTATGGCGGCGTCGAGCAGGTCTTCTAGTGAACAGAGCCCGATGGCGGCCAGCATCTTGGCGGCTTCATCGGGTGACGGGCCAATATGTCGGTCAACGAATCTCTCAGGTTCGTGCTGCGCAACGTTGGGGGAATCGGTTGGTAAAGCGAGCATGTGGTGCCTCCTGGTTCAAGCCGGTTGTCCGGTCCTGTTCGAGTTGCACCCCCACTGTCCTTGGTACCTGAGAGATGTTCTGGAACTTGTCCAGCCCCTTCGGTGGAGTTAAGCCGTGGCATAACTCGCTCTCCAGTGTTGTCGTGCACAGCTTGTGCTGGGCACTTGGCTCGCCGATCCCTTGTACCTGAGAGTTTCCGGGGCGGTTGCTCCTTCGGTGCCGTTGCTGGCCGGTTTCCCGATCAACAACAATCTCTAACGACGAGCCATGACTACGTACTTGAGCGTAGCGGACGATCCTTTGGTGTTCGCGAATGCAACGGTCGCTCACCTAACCCTTCGAACCCGGTTCAAACCGGTGACGTGGCCGAAGGCCGTATTGCCCGAGCTCACAATGCAGCGTTCCGCTGGGTGGGGCGAGGTTGTCGGGCGGGCCGAACGAACAGAGAAATCGCCTCAGTGTGGCCGAATTGGCACGGAAATTTCGAGTTGACTGCATAATCATGCACTCGGGTGTATGAATTTCGCTATAGTGGCATTCTTATGGCAACTGTAGGCATCGTCGGCGCATCTGGGTACGCAGGAGCAGAACTCCTTCGACTCATTGCGCAGCATCCGAATCTCGATCTCGTTTGGGCAACCGGCGATTCTCAGGCTGGCTCTCGTGTCGCTGAGCTGTACCCCAGCCTCATTGCCGCCTATGGCGATCTCACGTTTTGCCCCTTTGAGCCTGCGGATGCAGACGGGTTGGATATCGTGTTCTTGGCTCTCCCACACGGCAAAAGCCAAGAGCTGGTTCCGGATCTTCGTAAGCGGGCGAAATTGGTGATCGACGTCGCGGCCGACTTCCGTCTCAAAGACGCGGCACTGTATCCGCAGTGGTACGGCGAACCCCATGCCTGCCCGGAGTTGCTAAAGGAATCGGTCTACGGCTTACCCGAGTTGCATCGCGCTGCGCTGAAGAAAGCCACGCTGATCGCCGTTCCCGGTTGCTATCCAACTGCGGCAACCCTCGCCCTGGCACCATTGGTGAAGCACGGTGCGATTGAGAAGACCGGTATCATCGTCGACGCAGCCTGTGGTGTTTCCGGCGCCGGACGTGCTCTAAAGCACGGCAACCTGTACGGAACCGTCGCCGAAAATTACGAAGCGTACGGACTGTTGAACCACCGCCACACGCCCGAGATGGAGCAGAACATTGGCGCACAAGTGCTGTTCACCCCACACCTGCTTCCCATGACCCGCGGAATCCTGGCCACCTGTTACGCCCGTCCAACCGGTCCGACCAGTACCAACGCGCTTCTGGCCTTGATGCGGGGCGTGTACTCCACCGAGCCGTTCATTCACGTGATCGACGGGTTCCCGTCCACCAAAGCCACTGCCGGTACAAACAACTGTGTACTTACGGTTCGTTACGACGAGCGCACCAACACGGTCATCGCCATTTCGGCCATCGATAACTTGGTCAAGGGTACGGCCGGCGGGGCAATCCAGTCGCTCAACCTCGCCATGGGCTGGCCCGAAACCACCGGTCTCCCCACACTCGCTGTCTATCCATGAGCCTTTTTCTTTCTGTCGACTGGGCCCAGCAAGTTTTGTCTCCGTGCCAGGTCGCGGTGCTCGTGGCGAAGCTCCCGGCGGATTCCTTAATGGGCTTTTTGACCTTGAGAGGTGTGGCATGAACGCCATTGTTGGATCGCTAAGTGAACAGAGTGATTTGTCGCCGTCGGCTAAGGCAGCGGTGTTGATTGAGGCTCTGCCGTACATCAAGCGGTTTTGGGGCAAGGTCGTTGTGGTTAAGTACGGCGGCAATGTACTCAGTGGGACCAACGAAGCCGAAGCGCTCAAGCTGTTTGCCGAGGACATCGTGATGATGCGCTCCGTTGGTATGCGCCCGGTTGTGGTGCATGGTGGCGGACCGCAAATCGCCGAAATGCTCACCCGATTGAACATCACCAGCGAGTTCCGTAACGGACTCCGAGTAACCGACGCGGCAACGCTCGAAGTGGCCCGAATGGTGCTCGTCGGCAAGGTCAACCGTGACATCGTGGCCGCCATCAACACCCACGGGCCACTAGCTGTAGGCATGTCGGGCGAAGATGCTAACCTGCTCCGGGTCTCGTGCCGTGACCCAGAGCTAGGTTTCGTAGGCGACGTTCACCATGTCAATACAGAGATTGTGAATCGCTTGCTCACGGATGAATTTATCCCCGTGATTGCCACCATCGGTACCGACGAAACCGGCCAGGCCTACAACGTGAACGCCGATACTGCTGCTGGTGCCATCGCCGGTGCCCTAAGTGCCGAGAAGCTCGTGTACCTCACCAACATTGAAGGTATCCGTCGTGATGTGAAGGATGCGTCCAGCCTGATCAGGTCTATTGGTGTCGCTGAGCTTCAAGGTCTGCTCGACGACGGCACGCTCACCGAAGGCATGATCCCCAAAATCGAAAGCTGTCTGCACGCTATTCGTTGTGGGGTATCGAAAGCACACATACTTGACGGTCGCAGCCCCCACGCTTTACTCCTCGAAGTATTCACCGAGCGCGGAATCGGCACCGAAGTAACCGCATGAGTTGCGCCCGCCTTCTAGCTGGTGGAGTCCTGTCAATAGGCCTGTCACCAACGGGCGTATTGACCGAACTCGCCAGACGGGCCAAGCCTGTAGGACCGTGTTTGGTTGGAGTTCGATTAATCAGCGGTTATCTAAGGGCTTTATTGACCGCACTCGCGAAAGCTGTT
>JAYUVJ010000495.1:0-9844 GCA_043754155.1 Acidimicrobiia bacterium | reverse complement strand
TTGAGTGAGGAATCGGCAGCAGCGAACTTGGCCATGTTGGCCGCTTCGGCTGCATCGAGTCCGAGGTCGCAAAGTTCAGCGGCGCGCACGGCCATTAAGCGCGCTTGCTGTACGCCGATAGCCGCTTCGGCGAGAGGGTGAGCCACGCCTTGGTGGGCGCCAATGGGCTGGCCCCAAACCTTGCGATCAGTGGCGTACTCCGTTGCTCGGTCGATGGCGTAGCAGCCCACGCCGTTGTTCATGGCTGCCACTGCAATACGCTCGGTGTTGAGGCCAACGAAGACTTGCTTGAGGCCGTTACCCTCAACGCCGATGAGTGATTCAGGTCCAAGCTTTACCTTGTCGAAGAACAACATGAATTGCTTGTCGGGCGATTGCACAATGGTCTCAATGGGCTGCATGGAAATCCCTGGGGCATCAGGAGCCACGATGAACAGCGACAGCGGATGGCGTCCGTCGGGTCCGGCGATGGGTCCGCGAGCCACTACGAGAATGGCGTGTGCTTCGTCGACAGCCGAGGTCCAGTATTTGGCGCCGTTGAGTTCCCAGCCTCCATCGGCAGTTGGCGACGCAGTAGTGGTGATGCGGTGTGTGTTGGTACCAGCATCGGGTTCGGTAATGGCGAAGGACATCCGTACCGTGCCATTAGCAAGCCCGGGCAGCCAACGTTCTTGCAACTCTCGAGTTCCGTAGGCTTCGATAATAGGTGAGCATATGGATTGTAGAACCATGGTAAAAAGAGGGCAACCTTGCGCAGCCGTTTCTTCAACCACGATGTAGTACTCCGACATACCGCCACCACCACCGCCCCACTTTTCGGAAATGTGCACACCAAGGAATCCTGCTTCGCCCAGTTCGCTCCAAAGTTCGTTGACTTTCTCACCTTTGCGAACCTGATCTTGAAAATACTTTCGGCCGTACTTACCAACCAGTTTGGCCACGCTGCGGCGAAGCTCCACATGGTGATCGGCGGCGGGAACAAGACCGGAAAATGAGAAAGGTTGGCGAGCCATGAAGATCTCCCTAAAAAGAAACGAACTTTTACTACGAACTTGCACTGCTAACGAATTGCTACGACCACCTATGTGTAACCGAGCGTTAGCGAAGGTCAACTTCGCAAAATCTCAGCGTACGGTGTTGTATTGCAACATAACGGGAGAAGCGGAGTGTTGTCAACATAAGTGTTGACAACCACGTCACATTCTCCAAAAGCAGTGCAAAGCTCGGGTGGAAGCGAAGGGAAGGTTCTGCGCCTAATTCTGAGCCAGGCGCTCGAGCACCAGTTCAACCAGGCGAAACTTCTGAACTCGCCCGGTAACGGTGAGCGGTAGTTCGTGGGCCGAGACAAACAGAACGTGAGCCGGAACCTTGAATCGAGCCAGCTCTTTGGTGCACAGGTCCAGCAACTCCTGGCTCAGAGCCTCATCGTTGGCTCGATCCACATTTGGCTCTACAACGATTACCGCACAACCAACTTCGCCCATCCGGGGATGGGGAATGCCCACAACATGGGCTTGGTTGACCGCCCGATGCTCAACCAAAAGATTCTCAACCTCTTTGGGCATGACCATTTCGCCACCGCAACGATAGGTTTCCTTAAGCCGTCCCACAAGGGTCACGTAGTTCTCAGTGTCCATCTCGCCAAGGTCGCCGGTGCGGAGCCACCCGTCGGGCGTGAACGCAGCATCGGTTTCCTCGGGCTTGTTGTAGTAGCCCGCCGTCACTGCTGGACCGCGCACTACGAGTTCACCACGTTCACCCCGAGCAACATCGGCGCCGGTCACGATATCGATCACTTTGTAGATGGCCAGGGCTCCATCTAGGTTCGGATCCCCAGCAATTCCGGCGTGGCGAAGAGTGCCGTTTTTGTACTTCAGGTAATCATCGCTGAACTCTGGAAGGTTCGAGGTCATGGCCGCAGTGGTTTCAGTTTGCCCGTAGCCCGCAACCATTTCTTCCGGCGCAAACACTTCGCGAATCTCGTCGACCATTGAAGGAGCCGAAGGGCCTCCAGAGGAGTACATGATGGAAATCGTGCTGAGGTCATAGGGATTGGCCCTTGCCTCGGCGAGCAGCGCAATGGTCATAGTAGGTACACAGGCAATCTCTTGTACCTGGTGCTTGGCCACGGCCGTCAAGATATCTGCGGGGTCGAACGCTAACTTTGGAACCACCGCACCACCTACGTACATGACAGCAAGCAGGCACTCGATATAGCCAAACACGTGGTACATCGGGAGCGAAAACACTACGCGATGTCCTGGTTTGAGTCCGCGTCCGTAGGCCGAAGCGTATGCAGTGCGCGTGACCATGTTGTGGGTGAGGAGAACCCCCTTTGACTGACCAGTGGTGCCGGATGTGTACAAAATGTCAGAGTTGCCCGCTGGATCGGCGGTGAGGGCGAGTTCGCTAACTCGTGCCCTAGATGACTCACTGGCCAAGGCCTCCACTTCGTGCAGGGTCTGCCACGATGGGCTATCCAACGACGCTTCGTTTCGTTGTGAGGGGTCGGGGAACACAATGATCTTACGAAGGTTCGGTACGCGGCTGCCCCCCGCATCGTGTTGCCAGTGGGGAAGAATGCGATCGAGAATGCCCAAGTAATCATTGTCGCGAAACCGGTCCATGGTGATGAGTGCCACCACATCAGACTGAGTAAGCACGTAGGCCAGTTCGCGATCCTTCAGTAGAAAATTAATCGGTACGCTTACTGCTCCAATTCGGGAAATGGCGAATTTCAAAGCCACAAATTCCGGGTGGTTGGCCATTATCACGCCAACATGTTCGCCGGGCTGTATGCCAATCTCAATGAGTCCCGCAGCGAGCCGCCCCGACCAGTAGGCCATATCATCGTAGGTATACGTATGATTATCGGCGATGACGAAAGGATTCGAGCCCCAACGATCGGCGGCTAGATCGAGATGCTGAGCCAGGGTTCGAGTTTTCCATGGGGAATGGATGGCATCGAGGGCCTCTCGGCGTTGGGCGGGATGGGTTGTGGCCATGGCTGATCTTGGCTTGTTCTTGTGAAGGCTGTCAATAGTGGTGTTGACAGTTCTGTTGTCCTAAGCGCTACCATGCCCGTATGCCTGGACTAATTGAGGACCTGTCTGCCGATTTGGAAGCGGAGACCGCAGAAATCCTGGGTGCGCTCGACGGGAGGGACACTTCCGATGCCTCGGCATCAAATGCGGCCGGGCCGACTTCGTCAGCCGGGCCGACGGTGCTCTTTACCGGCCGGCAAGCCGGATCGGGAGCACCTGGTTGGTCAACGATGACTGAGTGCGTGCCGTGGACTGTCAAAGATCAGTTGGCTCACTTGGCCTGGAACGACAATGCCACCGTGCTGGCCCTTACCAATCCGGAACGATTTCTCAGCGCCAAACCGTCGACATCTGAGGGCATTCAGGCCATGGTGGATGCCGTTATAACCGACAGCCACGATCGGAGCGGGCCTGATGTTGCGCAGTGGTTTCGCACTGAGCGAGCTCGGTTGCTGGAAGCTGTAGTTGGACGCGATCCCCGTGAACGCATGCCTTGGTATGGACCGGAGATGAGTATTGCATCCAAGCTCACGGCCCGTTTTATGGAAACTTGGGCGCACGGGTACGACATCACCAACGCACTAGGCGTCGTGCGGCAGCCAACCGATCGCGTTCGCCATGTGGTGTTCCTCGGGCTTCAAGCGCTACCCAACGCCTATGCGGCCCAAGGACTGGAAGTTCCGTCCGCACCCGTTCGGGTGGAAGTGGTTGCCCCGAGTGGCGCGTTATGGTCCTTTGGCCGAGCCGAAGCAGTAAACGTGATCCGCGGCGACGCATTCGAGCTCGCCCAGGTAGTAACCCAGCGCGTGCATCCGGCGGACACAAAACTGCGCGCTGAGGGACCGGTCGCCGTTCAGTGGCTCAGCATTGCCCAAGCATTCGCGGGCCCGCCCGGTCACGGCCGCCCCAGTCACGGCCGCACCACTCGAGCTGGCCAAAGTGTTTAGTTCGCGGGCAGCTGTAAATCACTACGTGAACAAATGATCGTTCACCCATCAACCTCAAGGGACCGGCCATGACTGAAGATTTCAACGATAAAACACTGGTGGTCACCGGAGCCGCTGGCGCGTTAGGTAGTGCCATTTCAAAGCGGTTCGTTGAGGCCGGTATTTGTAGGCTTGCCCTAGTTGACCTTGACGAACAAGCGTTGCAGCAAAGGGCTTCTGAGCTAAAAGCCTTCGTTGGTGATGGCAACCTGGAAGTAGAGGTCGTGGTAGTGAACGTGACCGATCATGATGCGGTACAGGAGCGGTACGCTGCGATTGCCCAACGGTTTGGTCGCATCGATATTGCCGTAAACAACGCAGGCATCGTGGCCCCGAGCGCTCGTATCCATAACGTCAAACCCGAAGACTTTCGACGGGTGCTAGACGTAAATTTGATGGGCATTTTCAACTGTATGAAAGCTTCGCTTTCGTTGATGCGCAGCAGCGGTGGAGGGGCGATTATTAATACCGCCAGCGTGGCGGGATTCACAGGCTGGTCGCATTCAAGCCCCTATAACGCTTCGAAGGCAGCCGTGATTCAACTTACCAAGACCGCAGCAATGGAGTACGCCAAGGAAGGAATCCGCGTGAATTGTGTTAGCCCCGGAACTTTCGTCACCAGCTTTCACGCCAACATGGCTGAAGGCGCTATGGACGGTGTTCTGGCCCGTCACCCGCTTGGGCGATTTGGTCAAACCGACGAAATTGCCTCAGCGTATGTGTACTTAGCAGGTCGGTCTTCGCAATGGATCACCGGAACTAACCTGGTAATCGACGGCGGCATGTCCATCGGCTGAGTCCTCCAAGGATTTACATTGGATCGGGGTACGTGCTCGCCGGTTCTTGGTTAACCGGGCAGGTTCCGAGTGGTTTCCTGGGCAAAGGTCGCGGTCATCGTCACGAGCTTCGCGATCAGCCCGGCATCCTGCGATCGTTAGTAAAAGATGCCTTGTTCATTGAAGACCCTTTGCAAACATCTGGTGCTTGGTCTGGTTCACGGCTGGAGATGAACTAATTGAAGTCAGCGTCCCAACAGGGTCGGAGACCAATCCGTGGCAGTACATTCACATGAAAGACGCGCCAATCGAATAGCGGCGCGTGTTGCTACTCTGAGGCCGATCTCGGATCATCACGGTGTGTCCTTGTCGGGCCTGGTTTAAAAGGTCTGGTTTAAAAGGACTGGTGTAGAAAGCCAGGTCGGCGAAGGCCTAGTCTGGAGCCGGGTAAGGTTGGCAGCTGCACAGGCTATGTAGTGCGGCCTTCTGGCTTCCTGAACCCAGCGGTGAGAGCATTGAGCCATGTCTGACTTTGCATCAATGCTTGCCCCGTATCGCGTGCTTGATCTGACGGATTCACGGGCGGAACTTGCGGGCTTTATGTTCGCGGGGTTCGGCGCTGATGTCATCAAGGTTGAGCCTCCGCACGGCGTGGATTCGAGGTCCAGCGATCTTCGATTCAATGCTTACAACCGCGGTAAGCGCAGCGTAGTCATTGATCTCCAAACGGAAACCGGACGCAAGGAGTTTCTTCGTCTTGTCGCGACCGCCGACTTTGTGGTGGAGAATGCGGGTCCTCAAGCGATGGATCGGATGGGCATTGGCTTTGACGCGTTGCGAGTAGCGCGTCCCAACATCGTGCATGTGGCCATTTCCCCGTTCGGGCAGACAGGGCCTTACGCTCACCACGCGGCGACGGACCTGACCCTCGCGGCGATGGGTGGCTCGATGGCCCTCAACGGGGATAGTGATCGTCGTCCGGTTCGCATTACCGTGCCACAGAACTGGCACCATGCAGCGGCCGAGAGTGTCGTAGGCGCGCTTACGGCTCACCATTTGCGTGTTCTTAGTGGTGCAGCGCAATTTGTCGATGTGTCGGTGCAAGCTGCGGTATTTTGGACGGGCTTGCAGGCCATGATTGCCCACCCGATTCAAGGTCGTAACATTGAGCGAAACGGGACCGTTCTGCAGCTGACCACACTGGTCACGCAGCTGGTGTATCCGTGCGCCGACGGAGAAGTTTGCCTGATCGCTACCGGTCCAACGTTGCGCGGGCTTCTCCCTTGGATGGTGGAAAGTGGAGCGGTTACTGCGGCGTGGGCTGCCCAGGAAGACTGGGATACCTACGAGCGGCGTCTTCTCAGTGCCGAGTCGATTCTGGTTTCTTACGATGAACTTTGCTCGGCAATCACAATTTTCCTTGGCCAATTCACTAAGGCCGAACTGTTCGCTCGGGGTATTCGTGACGGCATGACCATCGCCCCGGTGAACACCGCAGCAGACGTTCTTGCGTTCGAACAACTCCAGCAGCGCGAATACTGGCGTGAGGTGAGTGTCGATGGCCAAACACTGCAAACTCCTGGCCCGTTCGTGAAGGCTTCTGCAACACCGATTCGTTGGAACCGACCCGCGCCGACGCTTGGTGAACATACTGCAGAGGTGTTCGCTTCACTCGACGCATCGCCGCACGTTGCTACCGAGAGTGCGGTTGAAGTTGTTATCGAAAATGCGGTTGAGGTTTCTACCGAGAGCATGGCCAATCGAGTTCCCGCTGAACCTCGCCGACGCCTCCCTCTCGAAGGTGTGAAGGTTGCCGATTTCTCATGGATTGGCGTCGGCCCAATTACCGCCAAAGTACTTGCCGATCATGGTGCCACTGTGGTTCATATCGAGACAGAGTCGCCGGTTGATCGATTGCGTATGGTCGGCCCGTTCAAAGACAACATTGCCGGAATCAATCGTTGCCAGTTCTTCGGTGCCTTCAACACCTCCAAGATGTCGATCAACCTTCGCCTAAAAGAGTTTGGCGGCAATGCCATAGCTCGCCAGCTCCTTGTGTGGTGTGATGTTGCGCTTGATTCGTTCACTGCGGGCACCATGAACGGCCTTGGACTTGGTTACGACGTAGCCCGCGAACTCAACCCAAGCATCATCATGGCCTCTACGTGCCTGCTCGGGCAGACGGGCTACGCCGCGAGGGTTTCGGGATATGGCTATCACGCTGCCGCGGTAAGCGGCTTTTACGAGATCACCGGGTGGGATGATCGTTCACCTGGTGGGCCATTCAACGCCTATACCGACACTGTTGCACCGAGGTTTCTTGCCTCGACCTTGATGGCAGCGCTTGATCATCGACGACGCACCGGGCAAGGACAGTTCATCGATCAAGCCCAGATGGAATCGGCGTTGCACTTCATTGCGCCCGAGTTACTTGAGGTTCAACGCAGCGGCGTTAGTGCTCGTCGCAACGGAAACTCCGCACTCGATGCGTTTCCTCACGATGCCTACCAGTGTGCGGGCGAGGACCAATGGTGCGCCGTTGCCATCGAGAACGACGAACAGTGGCACGCCCTGTGCAAGGTTCTCGGCAACCCTTCATGGGTCACTTCAACCATGGACACGTTTGAGGGGCGACGGGCTGCGTCTGAATGCATCGATCAAGAAATCACCAAGTTCACCCAAACTCATGAACCACGCGCGCTTATGGAGTTGTTGCAGGCCTCCGGTGTGCCCGCTGGGCTGGTGCAGCGATCCAGTGATCACCAACTTGACCCACAATTTGCTCATCGTTCGTTCTTCCGTCATCTCGAACATCCCGAAATGGGCGTGGTTCCCTACGAGGGCCATCAGTTCATGATCTCCGGATACGACAATGGTCCTCGTTTCCCCGCTCCTTGCATTGGTGAGCACACCTATGAAGTTCTGCAATCCATCCTGGGCTTCGATGATGACCAAATCGCCGATGCCTATGCTTCCGGTGCCGTTGGCTGAGATCCCCTAGGGTGGTAGGGACGGCAAAATCATGATGATGGTAGGGCCTGAGGAAGGTTCGGCATCACGCCCAACGGTCTTCACGTCGTGGACGCACAGGTTGTTATCCTGGATTGAGTCGCTCTCGTTGGCGACACCACGGTACGCTCGAAGAATGGCCGCCGATATCGATCATTGGAACACCGTCTGGGGATCCAAGCAATTTGATGAGGTGAGCTGGTTCGAGGCGAATTCCAGTACCTGAAGCGACCTCGTGCGCCGCGTGTCGGTGCCCACGGACCGGTTGGCTCTCATAGGTGTCGGTGCTTCATCGTTGACCCTAGATTTGGTCGGCCGGGGGTACTCCTCCATTGATGCGGTTGATATTTCGTCGAATGCTCTGCACCAGTTGAAACTCAGGCTTGGTGATCAAGGTGACGGTGTTCGTTTCATCGCCGCAGATGTGCGCGAGGTGAAATTCGATGGTTGTGTTGATCTTTGGCACGATCGGGCTACCTTGCATTTCCTGAATGATCCGGTCGATCAAGCAATGTATGCATCCCGAGCGGCTGAAGCTGTTCGACATCACGGTCACCTCATCGTGGCAACCTTCGGTGCAAATGGACCAGAACAGTGCAGTGGCCTGCCTGTAACTCGACACACATCTGAATCGCTTGGATCGTTATTCGCAGGTCCATTCGATCTTCAAAATTCCTTCGATGTTCTCCATACGACACCATGGGGCGCCACCCAGGCATTCACCTACGCGGTTTTTCGCCGCAACGACACCTAACGACAACAACGACAACAACGACAACAACTACAACAACTACAACAACTACAACAACGACAAGGACATTTCACGACGCAGAACGATCGTTACTACCAATCGTCATGCAGGAGTAGTGGTGTTGCGCCTAGGGGTGTTGGCTGACCCAAGAGGGTTGCCAGCTTCGCTATCGAGAAGTTGCTGTACCAGGTCGATGGTGGCGGCATCGCTCCGAGCATCGACGATCTTCCCACTGGCCAAAAGAAAGCCTTGCCCATCCCGCCCAGCGAACAAGTTTGCCTCGGTATAGAGACGTGGTTTGATTTTGGCTGGATCACCGTTTTCTGGGCAGAATGTCATGCAGTTACCGCATTCGTTACACAAATCGGTGAAGAGAAAATACTGCTGACGTGATTCCATACCCTTCAGGCTTTTAATGCTGAAGAAGGCGTCGTTAGGGCAAACGGTTATGCAAAAGTTGCACGCCACACACTCGAACATTTCCAGATCATGGTCAACAGCTTTGGGCAGCTTTTCGTTTCCAGAGAAATGATAAGCATCGATACCACTGCCGCGGATGTTAGCCAGGTGTTGTTCGCAGGCGTTGCTAAAACCGGCCTGGAGAGCTTCGGTTTGCCGGGCTAACTTCCATGCGGCGAGAGTTCCGTGCCCGGATGCTGCGATCAATTTAGTAAGCGTACGAAGCATCGGTGCAAGCCGACCGTAGCCGCCGGGCTTGAGGAGATCAGAACACAGAGTTGCCGGGTTCACGCCCATGGCCAGGGAATCGGCGAGATTGTCACCAGTGATCCCCGCCGAGAAACTCACCATAATGTCGCCATCATGTCCAGGGATTGCTAGACGACCGGGTAGGGCTTTGGCGAGCCGATCCAGCAGGGTCGAGGCAAGTACATGCAACGGCGGCCCTGAGAGGTACATGGTGTCATCGGGCATGAACTTCTTCTGGTTGTCCACAACCAGGGTGTTGGTGAGTTTGATGCCAAACAAACGCTGGCGGTCCTTGGCGTAGTGATTGAGTTCTTCAATAAGTTCGATCCCACGACTAAATTCAAGATCGGCGGCAAAGGCTGCTTCCTTCACTGACACATTGGAGTAGCCAAGCTCGTCGTTGATGGTGCTGGCGACGGTTTCGTAACCGAGCAGCGTTGGATTTAGCTTCACGATCACATCGAGTTGGTGTTCGTTGATGAGGTGTTTGGTGATCGATTCGATCTCTTCGGGCGGGCAGCCGTGAAAGGTGGAAAGGGTAAGCGTGTCAGATATACGTGAGTTAAAAGC
>JAYUVJ010000494.1:0-9813 GCA_043754155.1 Acidimicrobiia bacterium | reverse complement strand
CGCTTCCGTGAGGATCAACTCCAGATGATTGCCTGGAAGTACCTCATCCCCATCTCCATCCTGAACATCATGGTGACCGCAGTGTTGAAAGTGGCCTTTTAAGATGGCTGTCCTTTTTGTTTCATCAGCTCCCCGGTCTTTAACTCGACCGGCAAGCAAGGTCGTGTCCTAGTGCCTGTTTCTGTTGTTTCGTCAGCTCCCCGGTCTTTAACTCGACCGGCAAGCAAGGTCGTGTCCTAGTGCCGTTACCTAAATCCATCTCCCAAACCAAAATTGGGCAGATCGCGGGCAGCCTTACCGGTGGCATGACCGTCACCCTCAAGGAACTGTTCAAACCGAACCAAACCACTCAATATCCGCATGAACGCGAAGAACCACCGGTTCGTGCGCGTGGCGTTATTGCGTTGAAGGAAGAGAACTGCACCGTTTGCATGCTTTGCTCGCGAAGCTGTCCGGATTGGTGCATTTACATCGAGGGCCACAAGGACAAAGCCCCGCCCCGACGTGAAGGTGGCAAGCCCCGCACCGTCCAGATTCTCGACCGTTTCGACATCGACTACTCGCTGTGTATGTATTGCGGTATTTGCGTTGAAGTGTGTCCGTTTGATGCGCTCTTCTGGAGCCCCGAGTACGAATATTCCGCCCCGTCCATTGCCGATCTCCTGCATGACAAGAGCCGCTTAGGGGAATGGATGCAAACCGTCCCCGATAAGCCAGCTCTTGAAGCAGGCGCCGACGCCAAAAAGAAGTAGCCTCGCTCGCCGTGCTTGCCCAAAACATTATCTTCGGGCTGCTTGCTATCGCCATGGGCGGATCCGCACTCAAGCTCGTAACCACCAAAAATATCGTCCACGCTGCGCTCTATCTCGTGGTTGTGCTTTCTGGTATCGCTGCCCAGTACATCCTGCTGGCCGCCGAGTTCGTTGCGGTGGTGCAGGTACTCGTATATATCGGCGCCATCATGGTGCTCATCTTGTTCGGCATCATGCTTACCCGTGCGCCGATTGGCAAAGAACAACAACTTGACAACAACCAACGCGCCATCTCGGCCATCGTTGCCCTGTTCTTGTTTGGTGGTTTGTCGGCAATGTTGTGGGACGCCTTTGGTAAGGAATCGCTTGATCTGGGCAACTCAATTGCTTCGGGCTCATCGGGGGTCAACACCGCAAACGTGGCCGACTCGATTTTCTCCACCTATCTGATCCCGTTCGAAGTGGTGTCTGTTCTGTTGTTGGCGGCCCTTGTTGGCGCCGTAGTGATTGCTCGTAGGGATTAGGTGTATTTGCGATGATGCTCAACCAGTTCCTTATCCTTTCCGCCTTCCTGTTTTGTACGGGTGCATACGGTGTTCTTGCCCGCAAAAATGCGGTGCTTGTACTCATGAGCATCGAATTGATGATCAACGCCGTGAACATGAACCTGATCGCCTTCTCCTTGCGCAACGACAACGTGGCGGGCCAAGTGTTCGCGTTGTTCGCCATCGCCGTTGCTGCTGCCGAAGTTGGCGTGGGCTTGGCCATTGTCTTGTTGATCTACCGGAACCGTCGCAACATTGACATTTCTGATATTGCTGAAATGAAGGGCTGATTTCGCATGCTCGCAAACATGTGGGTTCTCCCCGCGTTGATGGTGGCGGCGTTTGTCATCATTTTGTTCTTTGGTAAGAAACTGCCTCAGGGTGGTTGGTGGGTTGGTCAGTTGGCCATCACCGCTTGTTTCGTGTTGAGCATTGTTGGTGGCATGCAGTGGCAGAACACCCCTCGCGTTGCTGTTGTCCAACACTCTGTCGAAGGTGTCGTTGCCGGTGAAGGTGCTTCCGCTGAGGGAGTTACTGCCGACACACCTGCCGAAGGCGAAGTAACAGCCGAGGCTCGCGCTGTTGTTGGCAATAAGATTGCTGTTGCACGTGGGTACTCGATTGCGGCGGCCGAAGAAGAGGGCCCGGCCATGCTGCGTGCCCCTGTTCGCAACATCACCACCTGGTTTACCGATGGCAACGTCAACGTAACCGTCGGTACGCACGTTGACGGTTTTGCTCTGGCCATGTTGTTTGTGGTCTGTTTCATTTCGTTCTGTGTACATGTCTTTTCGCGTGAGTACCTGCGTGGAGATATTCGCTTTACCCACTACTACGCCTCGCTTGCCTTGTTTACCGGAGCCATGTTGTGGATGGTCCAGTCGGCTACCACGCTTGGTTTGTTGTTCGGATGGGAAATGATGGGCCTTTGCTCATTCCTTCTTATCGGCCACTGGTGGGAAGACCAGAACAACACAAACGCAGCGCTCAAGGCGTTCTTCACCACCCGAACCGGTGACATTGGTTTACTGATTGGCATCATCATTTTGTTCTTTGCTTCAGGTCAAACCTTTGACATTGCCAAGACAAACGAACTGGCCCTCAACGGTGGTATCTCGCAAAGCACACTGCTCCTAGCGGCCGTCTGCTTGTTCTGCGGTGTCGTCGGTAAAAGCGCGCAGTTTCCACTGCACACCTGGCTGCCCGATGCCATGGCCGGACCAACCCCGGCCTCGTCGCTGATCCATGCCGCCACCATGGTTGTCGCTGGTGTGTACCTGGTCGGACGGATGTATGGCGTGTTCTTCAAGGGATTTTCGATTGCTGCTGGCGGCATGAACCTTGGCGCTTGGGTTGGCTCGATCACCCTCGTTATGGCTGCGCTGCTGGCCTTCGTGCAAACCGACATCAAAAAGGTCTTGGCCTACTCAACGGTTTCCCAGCTCGGCTACATGATTATGGGCCTCTCCGTTGGTTCGTGGGCGGGTGCGTTGTTTCACCTCTTCACCCACGCATTCTTCAAGGCGCTGCTGTTCCAAGGGGCTGGTTCGATCGCTCACTCGGGATCACATCACTCCTTTGAGATGGACCGCATGGGTGGCTTGCGCAAGATCATGCCGTGGACGTTTGGTACCTTCACCGTTGGCTATCTAGCCCTGTGTGGTCTGCCTCCATTCTCCGGATTCTTTTCCAAGGACGAAATCCTGTCCCACGCCAAGTACAACGGTTTCGGATTCGCGTTTGCTGCGGGCTCCGTCGGTGCGTTTCTCACCGCTTGTTATATGACACGCGTGATGTACCTCACCTTCTTCGGTGAGAACCGTTTGCACCTACATCTTGATGAGCACGACGCGCACGGCCACGACGCCCACGCTGTTGCCGCCGGTAACGATGCTCATGCCCTCGGCCCCCATGCTCCAGTGCACGCCGTTCCTGCAGTTGCTCTCGATGACCATGCCATTCAAGGCGTTCAAGGCCTTCAAGCAGTTCATGGAGTTGCGCATGTGATCGACGTCGCGCACGACACGGAACATGAGGATCACGATTCGCATGAGGGACCGCACGAATCGAACTGGTGGATTCTTGGGCCGCTGGTATTGCTGGCAATTCCGGCCTTCATGGTGGGGATTGCGCAGTGGCCATTCGGTGGAATTCCAAAGTTTGCCTTCGAGCACTTCACCGAAGACGTCGTTTTTGAAGAAACCATTCTCAAGACGAAGCCGGCATTCGGTGCAGCGAAGAATATGTTGGTACCTTTCCACTGGGATGTCGCCATTCCGTCAATCGGTTTGGCCCTGGCCGGAATCGCTGTTTCGCTGGCCTACTACCTGGGCGCGAAGGGGAATCTTGGGTTGGTTCGTCGCTTCGCCCCCGCTCGTTGGATTCACAACTTGCTCAAGAACAAGTACTACCTGGACCATCTGTGGACCGAAGTCATCGTGGGATCTATCAAGGGCCCTATCGCAGCGACGGCTTACTGGATTAACCAGAACGTGCTTGATGGCGTCGTCAACACCGCAGGCAAGGGTGCAACTGCAATTGGTAGGTTCACTTACGAAGTTATCGATCAGAAAGTCGTTGACGGTGTAGTGAATGGATCAGGCTCAATCGCTCGTGAATCAGGCGGCGTGCTTCGACTCCTTCAAACCGGCAAGGTACAGAATTACGCTGCGGTTTTGCTCGGTTTTGTCGGCCTCATTGGTCTCGGCTTGGCGCTGTTCATCTAGGCCCGTGACCACTATGACGAATACGCTGCTCTTCATCCAAAGTTTTTCCGCCACACCTTCTTTAGCAACACCAAGCTTTACCATCCACAACGTGACAACTTCCGCATCACCCCTGTGCACAATTTCCACGTGCCGTACTAGTGCAGTGAAGCGCAATTCATTGCCACGTGCTTTCAATCTTCAACCCGGCGCCAATGCGGATTTCACACGAAATCACGTGGCAATTATTTGTGCGAACGTGCACTAGGAGACACCAGAAGTAATCATGGACAGTTTCTTGAATAGCTGGGGGCTTACCCTCCTCATCTTCCTGCCCTTCTTGGGCGCGATTGTTGTATCGCTCTGGAAGCGTGATGACGAAGAAGGCCAAAAAACCGTGGGGCTCCTGTTCGCCGTGGCCACCATGGTTTTGATGGGCTTCACCATGCTCAACTTCGATTACGGCCGAGCAGGTGAACTACAAAACGAGCAGAATAAATCGTGGATTGAACTGCTGAATTCTCGCTACCACATTGGCCTCAACGGTATGGCTCTGCCCATGTTGGCGTTATCGACAGTAGTAATCGTGCTTTGCATTATTTACTCGTGGAACCACTGGCCAGAACCGCATAACCCCAAAGCCGTGATTGCGCTCATGCTGATCCTTGAGACAGGCATGAATGGTGTGTTCGTCAGCCAAGACTTGATCTTGTTCTTCGTGTTCTTCGAGCTCACGCTGTTGCCGATGTATTTCCTTATCGGCGTGTGGGGCGGACCGAATCGTCAGTACGCATCGATCAAGTTCTTCCTCTACACCATGTTTGGCTCCGCGTTCATGTTGTTGGGCTTCTTGGCCCTGTACTTCAAGGCAGGCCGCACGTTTGACATCAACGAACTCATCGCCAACGTGGCCAACACCACCAAGTATCCGATCTCGCACGGTTCGCAAGTGTTGATCTTCGGCGGTATTTTCATGGGCTTCGCCGTGAAGGTTCCGATGTTCCCGTTTCACACGTGGCTGCCCGATGCCCACACGGAAGCACCAACCGTCGGTTCTGTCATCTTGGCTGCGGTGCTGTTGAAACTCGGTACGTTTGGGTTTATTAAGATCGCTCTTCCAATCCTTCCCGAAGCCGCCAAATCGTGGGCTCCGGTCATCGGCATTCTCGCTGCCATCGGCATCATTTACGGCGCACTTGGCTGCTTGGCCCAAAAAGACATGAAGCGGTTGATTGCGTTTTCTTCGGTGGCCCACATGGGTTACGTGATGCTGGGCATAAGCACACTTACTTCTTACGGCATCAACGCAGCACTGTTCGGCATGGTTGCTCACGGTCTCATCACTGGCATGTTGTTCTTCTGTGCCGGTTCAGTGAAAGAACGTTTCCACACGCTGGAAATCAAGCGTCTCGGCGGCTTGCTACAAACCATGCCAAAGCTTGGTTGGGTGCTTGGGTTCGCTTCGATGGCTTCGCTTGGTCTTCCTGGTCTCGCTGGTTTCTGGGGCGAATTCCCCGCCATCTTGAGCGCCTACAAGCCTGCCCCTGGTCTTTCTGAACCGCTGTGGCACGTGTTGATGGTTGTAGCTGCTGTGGGTACCGTGTTTGCTGCTGGGTACCTTCTCTGGCTTTACCAGCGCACAGCGTTTGGCAAGCAAAAGGAAGAGTGGGAAGGCCACCACTTCGACGACGTGTTGCCATCTGAGTGGATTGCTTGGGTTCCGTTCCTGGTTGGGATCGTAGTGTTTGGCTTGTTCCCGAAATTGATGTTCAACGTGACCGATCCTGCCGTCCACGTTTTGACTAAAGCCTTCGGAGGCTGACGTCACGATGATGTCTCTACTAGCGGGCTTGTCCTCGGTGGGTTCTTCGGTTCTCGCAGCCTCGGGTTTCACCGCGCCGCATCTCGATTACCACGCACTTGCGCCCGACATCATGTTGGCCGCGGTGGCTGCGTTGGTGCTCATCGTTGATTTGATCGTCGATGAAACACGCAAGCATTTGGTCACCACCATCGCCGGTGCCGGACTCATTCTTTCGCTGATTCCGATCATTACGCTCGCTGTAAATGGTCATGATCGATTTATGTTTGATCGCGGGTATGCGGTTGACAATTTCGCTCTGACCATGAAGGCACTGTTCATTATCAGTGGCTACATCGTGTTGATGATGTCGTCGAACTATCTACAGGAGGGCGACTACCACGAGGGTGAGTACAGCTTCCTGCTGATCTGTTCGTTGCTCGGTATGACGGTCATGGCCTCATCGCGTGACCTGATCTCGATCTTCATTGCGCTGGAAACCCTGTCGATCCCGGCGTATATGCTCGCTGGTTGGCGCAAGCGTGACAACAAGTCCAACGAAGCTGCCCTCAAGTACTACCTGCTCGGTGTTGTCGCTTCGGCCGTGATGCTTTACGGCATGTCGTTGCTATATGGGGTAACCGGACAAACCAATCTTGAGGCAATTCGAGAATCGATTGCTGCCAGCCCCACCCCTATTCTTATTGTCTCGATTTTCACGATCATTGCAGGATTTGCCTTCAAGGTGTCCGCAGTGCCGTTCCATCAATGGGCGCCCGATGTGTACGAAGGTGCGCCTACCCCGATTACCGCATTTTTGTCCGTTGCCTCCAAGGCCGCTGGCTTCGTTGCGTTGATCCAGTTGGTGTATGTGGGCTTTGGGTCGCGAGCCGATATCTCCCGACCGATCTTTTGGATCCTGGCTGCAGCGACGATGATCGTGGGCAACCTGATCGCCCTTCGTCAAACCAATATTGTTCGTATGCTTGCATACAGTTCTGTGGCGCAGGCCGGATTCATTTTGGCTCCGTTTGCTGTTCTTGGGGCCAACGATTCGGCCGATCCACTGGGCTCCTTCCACGCGATTGTTTTGTATCTCATGGTTTATGCCGTGATGAACCTCGGGGCTTTTGTCATGGTGATCATCGTGGCCCGCAAGACCCGCTCCGGTGAGATCTCTTCCTACGGCGGCTTATTCTCCTACGCGCCGATGCCTGCCGTGATGATGTCAATCTTCATGTTCTCCCTTGCTGGAATTCCGCCGCTCGCTGGTGCCTGGGCCAAGATCTTCGTGTTCAAATCGCTCATTGAAGCCGACAATGGCTGGGGCTTGGCGCTGGCGTTGATCGGTGCCGTTAGCTCGGTTATCGGGTTTTTCTATTACGCCAGCGTGATGCGCGAAATGTGGATGCGTCCGGTTCCCGATGGCGATCGCACGGCAATTAGGATTCCTACCGCTCTCGGCGCGGCCATGGCCATCTGTGCCATCGGCGTTGTGGTCATCGGTGTGAACCCCACGTTCTTCACCCGCCTCGTAGACCTCGCTGGCCGCTAGCTCCTGCTTCGGGAACTTCGGTTCCCGATTCATTGGACGTTAAACCGTTTTGTAGCCAACACTTTTCTGGGCCTGTCTGAGAACTTGCGGTTCCCGATTCATTGGACGTAAATCGGGTCGCCCACCGGAATTACGTCCAACGGATTTGACCGGCGGAACTTCTGGGAGACTTTGGGTATGAGCACCATTGCATCACAGGACCTGGATCTCACCGCTGGGCTGACGGTGCTTGGGCATACGGTGCAGCACGCCATTTCCCACGTCGAATGCTTTCCGGCGCCCCCCAACGTAACCGTGGTGCGGATCACTACCGACGAGCTGTCATCGATGTGCCCGGTTACTCGCCAGCCCGACATCGCCCACGTTCGCATCGAATACGAGCCACGAGCCTTCTGTGTGGAATCAAAGTCACTGAAGCTGTACCTATGGTCCTTTCGTGATCGCGCCGTATTCGCCGAAGCTCTGGCAGCCGAGATCGCTCAAGAGTTCATGGACACCGCCAAGCCCGCCCGGGTAAAAGTCGTCCTTACCCAACGTCCCCGTGGCGGCATCGAAATCCAAGCTGAGGCGGAATTACGCGCTTAGTTGTGGAACCTTCTGCCTGAACCGCCAAGCTAACAGACGATTCCGCCCGCTGATTTGATTCGTAGCTGTGCGGGCCGTGGAAAGTTTTGGTCGCTCAACCGCTTGTTGGCCGTTAGAGACAACAAACCGGAACGGCTCGAATGGTTCCTCTGGGATGATTGGGATCGTGGAATCGATTGTTGGGCGGATGCATCGTGATGGGCCGTTGCCGTTTTCGACGGTTATGCGCGAGGCGCTCTATGGGCCTGAGGGTTTCTATACAACGGGTGGGGGTGCGGGGCGTCGACGGGATTTTGTGACCAGTCCCGAGGTTGGCTCCTTGTTTGGCGCCGTGATGGCCAATGCGCTTGATGAGTGGTGGGTGGCTTGCGGATCGCCAGATCCGTTCATTGTTGCCGAGTGTGGCGCTGGACCGGGGACGTTGGCGGTTTCGATCCTGAATGCGACACCCGTATGTGCACCTGCCTTGCGGTATCTGATGATCGATTCATCGCCAGCTATGCGCGACATTGCTCGGTCGCGGAAGTTGCCGTTGGTGGAATCGTGGGAAGTGTTGGCGGGCTTTTCTGAAACCTCTGTCGACGATGACGAACCGATCGAAGGGTTTAATGATCGAGTGCCTGCCCCCCGACAAGGGCCGCTCGTTGCGTCCTTAAGTGCCTTGCCTATTTCATCTGTGCACGTAGTTTTTGCCAATGAGCTGCTCGACAACATTCCGTTCGACATTGCCCGGCGCACTGCCGACGGTTGGGCCGAGGTACGCGTGGGGCTCGAATCTCCGGCGGCAGAAATGGGGTTGGGGTTGGAGGCTGAATTGTCGGAGTACTTGATTCCTGCCACGGACGAGATAACCGAGTTTTTGAGGCTGTTTGGGGTTTCGGTACCCGTCGGCAGCGAATTGCCAGTGGCACGGGAGGCGGCTCAGTGGGTGCGCGAGGCGGTTGCTTCTTTGGTCGTCGGGGGACGGGTGGTGTGTGTTGATTACGGCGCATCGACTGCGGAATTGGCATTGCGTCCCGAGCGAGGTTGGTTGAGGACCTACCGGGGGCAAACGACCGCGGGCGATCCCTTGCGATCGCTCGGTTCAACCGACATCACCACCGACGTACCCTTCGATCAGCTTCCAGTCGCAGTTATATGTACACAGAGCGAATTTCTCCGTGCTCATGGAATCCAAGCCCTCGTTGAAAAGGCCAAGGCGTACTGGGAGGAGCATGGAACGTCCGGCGACTTGGCAGCCCTGAAAGCCAAAAGCTGGCTTAGCGAGGCGAATACCTTGACCGAACTCAACGGCCTCGGGGCCTTTCTCGTCCTCGAATGGAAACGCTAAAGAACCTGACGAAAAAGCCAAAGTCCGATGGGTGAAAGTCTTGATGCCAGGGCTGGTGGTTAGGAACCGTTGTTGTAAGGCTGGGGTGGGGTTAAGGTTCGTGGTGTGACGAGTGCTGTTGAGCCGATTGCGAAGCCTGCGAAACCGATTCTGTTTTACAACGACCTTTGACGGTTTTGACGAGCAATTGCGGCCTTGGTCAAGGCCCTCGACTCTGCAGAAAACCTGGCGATTCTGGGCTTTACCCATCCGCTTGGCAACACGTATTTGATGCAGTTGAGCGACACCGAATTGATGAGCGGAATGCACCTCGTTGGTATCAACGGGTCACTGCGCAGTGGTGGGGATGCCGAGATTGGGATGTTGGCGTTGCTGCCTCAACCAATGCGGGCTGTCGGTAAGGCTGGCCAACGATTTGGGTTCGTTGCCAAACCTCTAAAGGCCGCATACTCACTGATTGCGGCGAATCGGAGTCGGTTGGGCAAGATCGTGCCAGACCTGCCAGCAGTCAATCGCGAACCTTAGCCTTTAGGGGCGCTT
>JAYUVJ010000493.1:0-5212 GCA_043754155.1 Acidimicrobiia bacterium | reverse complement strand
CAAACCATCCACGTTGACGACGGAGGAAACATCCAATGTTCAATCGTACTTCTGCACACCACCCGCTACCGGCCGACCAAAAGTTCGTCGGTCCGGCTCAAAAAAAGAGTGCTACCGGTCACGTGGGGCTTGCCCTATTCCTTAGTGCCAGCGCAGTCGGTGCAATCGGCATCGGGAATAGCCCACAATCTGACGCCGCAGCACGGACCGTACCTTTCCGGCAATATTCATCCTGCCCAAAACTCACTTCCGCGTTGCGGACCCTACTCCTTCCACTCGTCGGCCCTTATGGCCTTACCGGTCCCTTCTATAACGGCATTACGCCACGGCCAAGTGTCAAAACCCCCACGAGCCGGACCGCAACCACGGCAGCTCCCTCGGCAGCAAAAGCCCCATCCGGAGCCACGCCCGAAATCGCAGTACCAGCCTCTGCAGCCGCTCCCGCCGTAGCCCCTACCCCTGCAGTAGCAGTTGATGCTTCGCCCGTCTTTGATCAAGCCGCCGCCTCCGCAAACTCGTCTGCTACCAACGTGCAGGAAATCGGCGTCGACGAAGGAGACAGCGTCGAAAACGACGGCCGCTACTTGTTCGCAACTGTTAGCGGAGCCGTTCGGATAATCGACACAGAAACAGGAAAAGGCGTGGCCAATCTCGGGCCAGCGAACGGTTCTGAACAACTCCTGCTCGACAAGAATCGTTTAGCCGTGACGAGAACTTCGTTTGATTCCGTGCCGGAAACCGTCGTTGACCTGTGGGATGTCACCAATCGCAGCCAACCCACAAAGCTTTCAGAAACGCACCTCGAAGGCTCACCTCTTGCCGTTCGAACCGTAAATGGTCGGGCACGAATCGTGCTGCAATCCAACTTCGGCCAACGCATCCAATTCTCGCAGCCCCAAGAGTTTTTCCCCTCGCCGAACGCCTTAGAGCAGGCCGAAAAAAACAACCGGGCCATAGTGCGAAAAAGCCAAGCCGCCGACTGGCTTCCCCGCAGCTATGTGATCTACTCCAACAACACTCAATCGTCGGTGAAACCCGCGCTCGATTGCCGCGAAGTTGGCCGGCCCGCCAGCGCAACTGGAATTGGCTTCACCTGGGTAGCCACACTCGACTTAGACATTCCCAATCCCCGCTACGGAGCAAGAGGATCAGGAGGCGTAATTGCCGCAGGTCAAACGGTTTATGCCTCTTCCGGCAATCTTTTCGTTGCCACACCTCGTTTCAACCAGCCCATCGCCATCACTCAACCACGCCCTGGAGCCCCAATTCCAATCGTGGCGCCCCGCACCGGATCAAACACCCAACTCGACATTCACAAATTCGACCTAACCCCACCCGACGGCGCCACCTACCGGGCATCGGGAACCGTGCCAGGCACCCTGCTCAACTCGTTCTCAATGAGCGAGTTCGAGGGCAACCTCCGGGTCGCCACTACCCAAGACTCCGCCGGGTTTGGATCGCCCACCGCCTCCTCCGTTTTCGTCCTCAAACAAGCCGGGCGCGAACTCAACACCATTGGCCGGATCGACGGACTGGGCCGCACCGAACGCATCTACGCGGTGCGGTTTGTGGGCGACATTGGCTACGTCGTTACCTTCAGGCGCACCGATCCGCTTTACGTCCTCGACCTTCGCAACCCCACCTCTCCACGGCTCATCGGTGAACTAAAGATCCCCGGTTACTCCTCATATCTGCAACCTATTAGCCCAGGACGCCTCCTCGGCATCGGCCAAGACGCCGATGCAAACGGGCGAGTGAACGGCACCCAACTCTCCCTCTTTGACGTGAGCGACCCCACCAGCCCAACACAGCTGTCCACGCTTAAAGTAGGTGGACAGAGCAATGCCGAATATGACCACCATGCCTTCCTCTGGTGGCCAGGGACCAAAAACGTCATGATCCCCTCCAGCGTGTACACCCCGCAAGGTGGACCTCAAGGGGGTCTTCTGGTGGCCTCACTTGAAAATGACAAACTCAGCGAAAAGGGCAGGGTGTCCCACGAAGAACTCACCGAATACTTCGTCTACGAAAATCCGCTGCCAGCTTCTGTTGGCGTGGCCATAGCCCCGCCGCCTGCAGTGATAGCTCCGCCTGGGGCCGGTATCGGTACCGTCCCTCCACCAACGACTACCCCAGGTTTCGCGCCACAAACAACGTTTCCCGCCCCTCGACAGCCGACCAAACGTTTAGGGGATGAGCCAATTAATCGTTCCCTCGTGATTAATGGCAAATTGGTCACCGTTTCACAAAACGCAGTGAAATCCTCCAACCTCGATTCGCTCACGCCCATCTGGTACCTCAAACGCCCGTAGGAACCGCCCGACGTTCGATCGGCCCTTTTCCCTTACGCAACGCCGGACACCCATCGCGCAAAAGGTCAAGCAATACGTCGCGTAATAAAAAATTGACGGTCAGTCAACGCCCCCCAGCGTTGACTGCCCGTCGACTTCACCCATGCCCTTTCGGCAAGGGACTTTACGAATGAGCGAAGTGTAGCCCTGTATTTCGCACAAACGCACAACCTCGTTCCCAAGTCCATCGCAATACGCTTTCCATACTTCCCGATACCCCTGCTCACACCGAAAAATCGTGTGCTAGGAAGACCTAGCTGGCCAGATAAGCGCTGTGAACCGTTTTTCGACTCCAAATGGGCGATAATGGACAAAAGAAAATGGCCGATAGACACTTCCCCAAAACGTGGTGGACTCGCCCTTCGAAAGGACCGCTCCCATGGTGGCAAATCGCTCACACCCGCAGCAACAAACCGCAGATCGGCCGCACCTACATCACCCCGATGACAACCAAACATCGGCTGCGCCAAAGGCCACAAAAGAAGCAAAGGTAACAACGGTCCCAAAAGGGACCAAAGCCACAAGACCATCAAGCGTTTTCACCGCTTTACTCGCCATCGCAGCAATCGCAACGATGACGGTAGGGGGCACCCTCGAAGCACGGGCTCAGGGCAAAACCGCAGGGCCGGCAATCCCCAAAGCCCCGGCAAGCGCCCAAGCTACGCCTGTCCCCAATCCAACTTCCGCAGTCGCAAAACCGACAACGATAAGTGAGCCGGTCCAGACGCCCAAACCCCGACGAGCGGTAGCGAAAGTTCAGCGTCCAAAAGCGAAAGCAGTGGCAAAAACATCACGAGCGGTTAGCTCTTCAAGAACCGCGAAGGCTGGGGCCAAGGCAAAAGCCGTCTCGACCGGTGGCGGAGCTTCATCAACTGGAGGGTTTGGCCAAGGTGCAAGCGGGACTCGAGTTAGCGCAGTGCAAGAACGCCTGGCTTCACTCCGGTACGACGTGACGAGCACCGACGGAAAATATGGTGACCAGCTTTATCAAGCCGTAATGGCGTTCCAGAAGGTCAACGGACTGTCCCGAACAGGCCGGGTGAACACTCAAACGCTCACCGCTCTTGACACCGCCACTGAACCGACGCCGCTCATTCCCACGGGTGGAGCCGACCGGATCGAAGTGGACCTACAAAAGCAGTATCTCGCTCTCTACAAAGCTGGGTCTCTGTACCGTTTGCTGAGTATCTCCAGCGGCAGCGGCAAAGCATTCTGTGTATACGACCCTGAAACGAAAAAGACCGAGTGCGACAAAGCTGTCACGCCAGGTGGCTCATTTCGGGTACGCAGTCGTTGGGTAGGGTGGCGAGAGTCCAAACTTGGCCTCCTTTACAACCCGCTTTACTTCAACGGTGGCATCGCAATTCATGGAGCACCTTCAGTTCCAGCGACTCCGGCTTCCCATGGCTGCGTTCGAATCCCCATGATTTCCTCGCAGTGGTTCCCCGAACAGGTGACGGATGGAACCCCAGTTTATGTGTTTGGTGGGGAAGAAGGGGCTCCAGTTCCGCTGAAGTCCAAAGCGCCAGCCGACGCCAAGGTTGCACCAACAACCGCTCCGAGCAACACCCTAGCCACCATCCCCCCAGCTGGGGTTGGTCCAACCACGACTAAACTTGGGTCGGCTGCTCCGCAGGCCACGCTGCCCACTCTTGCGTCGGCTCCAACGACCCTTGCGCCAACGACCACCCCTGCGACTACGACTACGACCGGTTTAGCTCGGCTACTCACCCCGGTAGGAACACCGAGCGCACCGGTCACCGCCGCCCCCGGTGCAACTGTTCCTGGATCCACCACGACCGCTGGTGTCGTAATTACTGGAACGGTCAACGGCGGTTCGACCACCACGACCACAACCCGACCTGCGACGGCGATCGTAACTTCGGTGGGAGCAACGCCAATCGCGACAACTGTCGGGGCGTCTGTGGTTACTACTACGACCACGATCAAGCCTTAAGTTCGCACTCAAGGTAAAGGGCCGCAGCGCTACTTCGCCTGCGGTCCTTTTGCTTGCAGGTGTCCCTCGCATCATGGGTTTCTCGATCGTCGGGGTCTGGGAAGAAAAGCCTTTACCACTCAAATCGCACGACTAACCAAACTAACTATGCGAATAACTCCGCAAGTGGATCGACGTTCGCCTTCGGCATCGATCGGTCATCGAGGCCCATTTTCGCCAGATAAGGCTCATACCCAGTCTTTTCAAGTTCAAGCGCCAACTCGGGACCACCGCTAGCCACAATGCGCCCTCGGGCGAACACATGAACGACATCAGCCGTGAGCTCAGCCAAGAGCCGGTTGTAATGCGTAATTGCTACAACCCCCAAGCCCTCATCACGCACTGCATCAAGGACGCGTTTACTCACAGCACGCAGTGCGTCTACGTCTAGGCCGGAGTCAACCTCATCGAGAATGGCAAAACGCGGATGTAATACGCCTAGCTGCACCGTTTCGTTACGTTTCTTTTCCCCACCTGAAAGATCGACGTTGAGAGCACGGCTCAGCAATGAAGGATCTAGACCAATTCGGTTTGCTTCAGCAGCCATCGCTACCTCCACCCCTTCAAACTCGCCGCCCGTCGCCCTCAACACTTCCCGCAAGACATCAGTCATTTGCACGCCCGGCACTTCGGTTGGGTACTGCATGCTCAGAAACAAACCGGCCTGGGCTCGCTTCGGGGTTTGTAGACCCAACAGCTCTAGACCGTTCAGGCTCACGCTACCGCTCACATCGACGTAACCCGGGCGACCCATAATCACGTGAGCGAGTGTTGACTTTCCCGATCCGTTGGGCCCCATTATCGCGTGCACTTCGCCCGGACGAACCTCTAGATCGACACCGGCCAAAATCTCTTTACCGCCAAT
>JAYUVJ010000492.1:0-2061 GCA_043754155.1 Acidimicrobiia bacterium | reverse complement strand
ATTACCCGTTCAATGGTGACGCTTCGGATGCGACCGGAAACAATCCCGCGGGCTATGTCTCCGGCCCGCTTCTGACGGCCGATCGTTTTGGAACTCGAAACAGTGCCTACGCATTCGACGGAGACTGGTATGCCTCAATCACCCTTACCAATGTAGCATTGGAGGTGGCAGGGGATTTCACGATCGCATTTTGGGAACGTGCTCGGATCAGCGGTTCCACCGGGCGTCCCATGTATGCTTTGAGTTTCGGTCCCGGGCAGGGAACGAACCTTGATTTTCATTTTGATGGCGGGGGATACCTTTGGGTTTATTGGAATGGGGGTGGTGCCAACGGAATCCGCGTTGGTGCACCAGCCCAATGGTTGGATGCTGCCTGGCATCATGTGTTGCTACGACGGAGCGGCGTGAAGGTGCAGTTGTACGTGGATGGACAACTGCAAGGGGGAACGGATTTTGTGGGCGTAATCGGTGCTGCTAGCCCGTTAACGATCGGCAGAAACACAGACTGGGGATTCCCTTGGGGAGGTGATATCGATGATGTTCGAGTCTGGAATCGGGCGTTGACTGCGGAGGAGATTGTCTTGGAGGTTACCGCCATCGCCCCGGCTAACGCGACGATTGATGCTGCGGCTCTGGTTGCATACTACCCATTTGCGGGGCAGGCGAACGATGTCAGTGGCAATAGTCGGCACGGCGTTGTTTCCGGCGCAAGACTGACCGCCAATCGCTTCGGGGCTACCAACGACGCGTATTCGTTCAACGGGTTGGACGCTGCCATCACCATGGCTGATGTAACCTTGGGGACGGGTGGCGACTTTACGATCTCATTTTGGGAGCGGACTTCGGTTAGCCGTCCCATGTATGCCCTGAGTCTGGGATCCACGGCGGGAGCGAGCCTTGATTTTGAATTCAATGATTTCAGTGGCATCTCGGTGGCTTGGAATGGCAGTGGAGGCAATCGTGTTTTCGGCGGGACAGTGGGGCAATTGGCCGACGCCGGATGGCACCATATTTTGCTTCGCCGCAGTGGTGCAAAGGTGGAATTGCATGTCGATGGCGAGTGGTGGGGGGCTACGGATTATGCCGGTGCTATTGGGGATTCAAGCCCTTTGACGGTAGGCCGGAGTGGGAGCGGTTCGGGTTTGCCTTGGGCGGGCGACATTGATGACATCCGTTTGTGGAACCGGGCGGTGACTAGGGCGGAAATAACAGCGCTGGCCATAGACCGACCGCCACTGGCACCGCCGCGGGATAGTTGGACGCGGGTGAAGGAGTTTCCTGATTTCCCACGGCTCGACGGCGGGGGCGCGCTAGTATTTGACGGGAAAATGTGGCTGTTGGGCGGGTGGGCCCCGGGAACGGTTCCATTTCCCTACCTTACTAACAGTGTATGGGTTTCCACCAATGGTGCGAACTGGGCCAATGTTGGGCCGGCACCATGGGAAGGCAGGCATAGTGCTGGATATGTGGCCTATGATGGCAAGATGTGGATCGTGGGTGGTGACAACAACAACGGGCATTATCAGAACGATGTCTGGAATTCCGCTGATGGCACCAACTGGACGTTGGTCGCCAGTGATGTTCCTTGGCGAAATCGAGTGCTCCATCATGTGGTCGCCTTTGATGGCAAAATGTGGGTCATGGGGGGCCAAAAACTGCCGGTGTTCATCACCAGCGGAGCAACCGATGAAATGTTCTACAATGATGTTTGGAGCACCACAAACGGAGTGGATTGGACGCAGGTGTTGGAAAGCGCACCATGGTCGCCACGGGGCGCGATTGCCGGCAGTGTCGTCTTCAATAATCGAATGTGGATTCTTGGGGGGGGCATCTTTGATACCCCGCACCATCCGGAGCGGAGCTATTACAACGATGTTTGGAGTTCTGCGGACGGTGCCAACTGGGATCGTGTTTCGGTCGAGGCCCCTTGGGAGCCGCGCCAATATCATAATGTTGCCGTCTTTGACAACCGGATGTGGGTGCTGGCGGGTTATCACGGACGAAACACGATCCCAGTTGGCACCGTCCGCAGAACTCCAAACATCGTTGTAATAGCTCCAG
>JAYUVJ010000491.1:0-4279 GCA_043754155.1 Acidimicrobiia bacterium | reverse complement strand
GAGAGCATAAGTGAGGGGTGTTTTCGTGAGCGCCGCACCGTTGGTGGGGACAAGAAAATGGGTTCTGGGGCCTCAGTGGACTCCGGGGGCATTGCCACCAAACGGGAGTCTTGTACGCCGGGGAGTGCGTTTGACATAGACAAAGGCTACGCAAGGAATGTGACGATTCGATGATGGGATCACGGTTCAGTAGCGAAATCGGAACGGTGACCCAGGCTGAAAAGCCAGCAGCGGAACAAGTTCCTACTTTTGCTCTGCCTCGAGGGGTGGGTTCCAGTCCCAGTCGAAGCTTGCGAGGGACGAGGTGACCAGCTTGGATAGCTTGGCAATGTCGTTTTGCTTGTACTTTTCTTTCCGGGATTTTGCTATAGCTCGAAGGGTCTGCTCAATCCTTACCGGTTGAACGTCGGCGATGACAGTGTTGTCTCCGGTACCGATAATCCCAAACTGCACTGCCGCCCGAATTTGGCCCGCGATGGTAGCGGGTTCGAGTGTAGAGCCGATACGGTTAGCGATGGAGGAGAGGTTCGTTGCGAAACGCTCGGGTTCGCCTACCACGACTCCAAGCGACAACTGAAGCAATGATGAGAGCGCAGCAAGGCAATCCTTCCGAGTGCTCAAGGTAGCCGGGGTCACGGCAATGGCCCCTGGATAAGTAGTCCAACCTGCTTCATCGAGGAAGCTCCAGTTGCGGGCTCCCTTGGGTTGGGCATAGAGGTTTGGCTCGTTGAGGAGGCTGGCGAATCGGGCGGGGGCTTTTCCGCTGGTGAAATCGGCCTTTCTGATCAATCCGGTATTGCTGAAATAGCCAATCGCCATGTCGCCACTCGTCGCTCGCACCTTTAGGGCTGGGAGATCGGCGAGGGTTTCAATTGGTGGTTGGTCTTTCGGGAGTGCCGCTGGGTCCCAGGCAATTATTCGGTCACTACGCTCGAATGGGGCGAGGATGAAGCGAAGACGGTCTTTGCTGTTTGATGCCAACACTGACGCGGCGTTTACGGATCCAACGAGCACGCTCGGGTCGCGACGCAGCATTTCGGCGACGCTTAGCTGTCCTTTGAGCCCTCCAACTCGAAGTTCGATGCTTAGTCCGTTTGGAGTTCGTTCGAGGGGATCAACCATGAGCGCGGTGTACGAGGTTGGAGTAGCGATGCCGTCGCTTGCCGTCATGGCAATCCAGGGGAGCGCCCAAAAATCGATGGCGCGATCAAATTGCACCACAATTCGGCTTGGACATATCGCAGCGAGCTCGGGGGCAGCCGGGCTTTCGCCGTCGAGTGGGGCCACAGTTGACGACGTTGCTCCCAGTGTCGTGGTTACAAAGATGGCATTGGGTTTCTTGGCGCCAAGGGTTTGTTGTTGGGTGCAACTCATCAGCACCGTGGCGGCCAGTGCAGCGCACCCCCCTGCGATCCAGCGTATGGGGTGGGCCTTTCGCGGGTTTGATGACGGCGGTGCGGAAAGCAGTGCTGCAACGGGTGCGCCCATTGGAGCCAAACCCTGTGTTGGAGTCAAACCCTGTGTTGGAGTCAAACCCTGCGTTGGAGCCAAAACCTGGGGGTGCCCCTTTTTAGCTGCAGCGTTACGCGAACCCATCGAACCCATTCTCGCTCATAGGCAGCGGTCGGTGATTAACGAATGCGGCAGGTCGCTAGACAAAAGTTAGCGTATTCGCCAATATTGCGATAAGGAGGTGAGCGGCTTGAAGCGCAGCCGAGTTGGCCGCACGTGGAAAGGTGCTCGATCCGGACCGGTTGGAGAGGACCGTTGTTGGGGCTCAAAGCGAAGGTGAGTTTGCGCGCTGTTAGTTGGCGAGGGTTCTCTTCACTTGCGTTGAGGCCACGAGGCGTCCCTGGTGAAACACCATGCGTTGTTGATCGGCTCTTGCAATGGCGTCACCCAGGGATGCTCCGGGTATAGCCAGTAGTTCGGCGGGGGAGCCGATGCTGACGGAAACTACAGGTAGTCCCATGGCCAGGCGAGCGTTGGTGGAGACGGTGGCGTAGGCGTCTTCGGGTAGGAGGTGCCCAGCCATGACCATTAGGGAGGCAGTTTCGAGGGAATCGGCTCGGCCCATGGAGTTGAACGGATCTCTTACGTTGTCAGCTCCAGCGGCCACGTTGACGCCAGCGGCTCGTAGCGCCCTAATCGCCGTGAGCCCTCTTGGTGATCCAACGGCGTGGTCTCGACCTTGGAGGAAGAGGTTGGTTTGGGGAAGGGCGATGACGTGAACACCGGCGGCTTCTACTTCTTCGGCGACCTGCTTTTGAACGTCCAAAGGTTGCATGGCCAGGCTGACGCAGTGGCTTGCCGTTGCCCCGAACCCAAATTCGGTTTCTTGAACTCTTTGGGCGAAGTAGGGAAGATCCAGTATGGATGGATTAAGTGTTTCATCTGTGTGCAGATCAATTGGCCGTTGATATTCGGACGCAATTTTTAGCAGAGTATCGGTTGAGGCCGTTGAGGCAGTTCCGTCGCCATCAAGGTGTGGGCATCCGCCGACAATTGCTTTCGGGTCCATCTCGAGAATCGTTTTGAGTCGAGCAAGGTTGTCGGCCTTGGTGTCGGCTACTAGTGCAACTATTTGGATGTCCATGAGCGATGCGAGTTCGTTACGCACCACTATTAGCGCTGCCGCTGCATCGGTCTCAATGCCTTCGTATACGTTCACATGCGTACGTATGGCTGTCGTTCCGGAGTAAAGCAGTTCCAGGGCCGCTCGTCGTGCCCGCTCAACAATATCGTTGAAGGTGTAAAAACCCGAGGCCTGTTCAATCCACGCGGTGATGGCACCCATGAGGTCACCTGTGGTGTTAGGGATGAGATCTGCGGTGAGGGCCTTATCTAAGTGGGCATGTGGTTCGGCCGGTGCGGGCAGAAGAAGGTAGCCATCAAGGTCAATGTTGGTGACGGTGCCAGCTGGTCGGTTTGCCGACGGTGGCTGGGCTGGCTGTTCTGATCTAGGAAGTTCTCGGCGAGCATCAAGAATTTCGGTGATGGTTCCGCTTGCTGCGTCGAGACACACATCGACAACTCGTCCGTCGGCTAAGGCAGCGCTGCGTAGCCAAGTTGTTCCGGTGAATCCGGTGGCGGCTGCTGAGGCGGTAGCGGCCATGGATTAGGCGTTGGGGTTGTAGGCGAGGTGTTGTGTAGCAGGTCCCAGCGGCTCGATGGTGATGCCAGCCATGGGAAGAATTTGCTCAGTGAGCATATGGATCTGTTCGTCGAGTTGGTTGCGTTCCATGCCGGGGAGATCAAGGAAGAACACGAAGTGCTCTACGCCGAAACGCTCTTTGTACATAGCAATTGCCGCGGCACAGTTTTCGATCGAATCGACGAGCTGAATTTGTTGATCGGCGGATTCTTCAACGGTTGGTTGCACGCCGAAGGGGAACTTGGTGCCTTCGGCATTTTTGTAGTTGGTGAATCGTCCGTAGGGAGCGAGGAATCGGGTGAACTCGTCGTGTCCGTTGCGTCCGGTAGTGAACGCTTTCTCGCGGGTTTCGCCGGCATGAAGGGTAAGGGCCAGGGCACGTTTTTCGCCAGCGCGAATCGTTACTCCGTGGTGGGATTCATAGGTTTGCTGGTAGTGCTCCCACCGTGGTGCAAGGAAATCGGGGTGCATGAGCCAATACACACCGTTGTGTCCGGCACGTGGGGCATATTCCATCGTGTCGCCTGAGGTGATTGGTTGATAAATCGGTACCTGTCTCGTTGGCTTGGGGATCAGGGTGAGATCGGTTACCACGTGGCCCCGATCTGGTATCCCGGCTGGGGGGTATTGGTAGTGCTTGCCGGTGTAGGAGAACCGCTCGTTGTACCAGGCCGCCTTGATGACTTCCATAGCCTCTTGAAATTGTTCTTGGTTGAACTTGTCATCCTTCACGCTCATGTCATTGTCACCGCTGGCCACGCGGGAACCGAGCGCCTCAGCTTCACGGGGGACGGTGCCACGGCCGACGCCGAACTCCATGCGTCCTCCGGTGAGAATATCGGCCATGGCAAAGTCTTCAGCGAGGCGCAGTGGATGCCATTGGGGGACCACATTGAACATTTGGCCGAAGCGGATGTGCTCGGTATGGCGGGTCATGGCCAGGCCGAAGAGGATGAGGTTCGGGGTTACTTCGTAGCCTTCGTATTGGAAGTGATGCTCAGTGAACCACATGCAGTGGATGCCCGCTTTGTCGGCCGTTTTAGCCCAATGCGTGAGGTTTTCGTAACAGGCGAGGTAATCAGCCTGGCCGTATCTGCGTGCGGTTGGCGCCGGACCAGCGTTGCC
>JAYUVJ010000490.1:0-2154 GCA_043754155.1 Acidimicrobiia bacterium | reverse complement strand
AGACCGGGGACCAAAGGCAACGTTGTCGAGCACGGTCATATGGGGGAACAGGCTGTAGTTCTGGAACACCGTGTTGACGTCACGTTTGTAGGCGGGGATACCGGCGACTTCTTGGCCAGAAATAAACACTTGGCCGGTGTCGGGCTGTTCGAATCCGGCCAGCATGCGCAACGTGGTGGTTTTACCGCAACCGGAAGGGCCGAGCAGGGCGACGAATTCGCCAGCGTTGATCTTGATCGACACGTTGTCTACTGCGGTCATGGTGCCGAAGCGTTTGGTGATGTTGCGAACTTCCACCGAACCCTGTGCGCTAAGTGAAACTTGTGAACTTTGTGAACTTTGTGAAACTGGTGAACCCTGCGCGCTAAGTGAACCTTGTGAAGACCCGTGCGTCGGGTTTTTGGTGGAATCCGGCGTTGTGGTGGTTTCTTGCTGCACGCTCATAGAACTTTCCAGTATTGCGCCTTTGGGCACCTTTGTGTGTCGTCGATGTGCCTTTGGGCACCTTTGTGTGTTCGTCGGTGTGCCGTTGGTATGCCGCCCAACCCAGCCGACCCGGTCGTAAGCTCAGCCCAGGACTCTGCGCAGTACCACTCGGCTTTCGGTTCGAGCGGCGCCGTGGGCTTTGCACCAGCGGGTGAATCCGTCGAGGGCTTCGGGTCCGGCGCAGTCGAGCAGCATGGCGTAGTCAAATCCGCCGGTCACATATGCTGCGAACGACACGTCCGGTTGCGAAGTGAGTGCGGCTTCGAAATCTTCGGGCACTACTTCGGGCCTCAGCTGCACCTCTACAACGGCACGGAATCCTTTGCCCAGCACCGTCAGGTCCACGAGGGCTCTGTACCCGGCCAACACTCCTTCGCGTTCTAACCGGCGCACCCGTTCGCCCACGGAGGTAGCGCTGAGGTGGACCTGATCGCCCAGTTCGCGCCAGCTAATCCTGCCGTTCAACTGGAGCGCAGCGATGATTCGTCGGTCGATTTGGTCTAATGCCGAGGATTCCACGGTCTGGAGTGTACCAACCCCCCAATCTCACCGGAATACTTTGAACATTTTCCCGCACGATGGACCCATGCCCACAACCGCCGCCAACACCACCATCGCAGCGAAAACCGACGCCCATTCGACTGTCACAACCACCAAGCCGCTTTCCGTTGGGGTGCCTACCGAGATCAAGTCGTCGGAGGGCAGGGTTGCCATCACTCCCGACGGTGTCCGCGAGTTGGTCTTAAAGGGCATACATGTGGCCATCCAGTCCGGGGCGGGTGCGAATTCTTCGTTGAGCGATGGCGAATACCAAGCCGCCGGGGCCACCATCGTTCCCACCGCTGCGGATGCCTGGGCCCAAGACTTGGTGGTCAAGGTGAAGGAGCCCCAGGAATCGGAGTTCGGGTTTCTTCGCCCCGATTTGACCCTGTTCACCTATTTGCATTTGGCCGCGTACCCCAAAGTTGCCCAGGCGCTCATCAACTCCAAATGCACCGCCATCGCCTACGAAACCGTCCAAGTGGCCAATGGATCGTTACCCCTGCTCGCCCCGATGAGTGAGATAGCCGGACGATTGGCTCCCCAAATGGGTGCCCGTTTCCTAGAGAAGACTTTTGGCGGACGGGGTGTGCTGATGGGTGGCGCCCCCGGAGTTCGTCCTGCCCGGGTCGCAGTTTTGGGTGCTGGAAACGTCGGGTGGAATGCTGCGTGGGTAGCGGCCGGGATGGGAGCCGATGTGCTGTTGTTGGACCGCAATTTGGAGCGCCTGCGTTTCATTGAGCAAATTCAGCGCGGACGGATGACGACGATCGCTTCAAACTCGGGTGCGGTGGAGCGGGCGGTCGCCGAGGCGGATTGCGTGATTGGGGCAGTGCTGGTGGCGGGTGGCCGGGCGCCGGTAGTGGTTTCCGAAGACATGGTGCGATCGATGAAGCCAGGCGCGGTGATCGTGGATGTGGCGGTGGATCAGGGCGGTTGTATTGCCACGACCCGAGAGACTAAGCACACCGACCCCATCTACGAGCTTCACGGGGTGTTGCATTACGCGGTTGGGAATATGCCCGGGGCCGTTCCGTTTACCTCTACCTATGCACTTACTAATGCGACGTTGCCGTATGTGGCCGCCGTCGCTCGTAGCCCACGCGGTGCTGCGTCAGCAGATCCGGC
>JAYUVJ010000489.1:0-2431 GCA_043754155.1 Acidimicrobiia bacterium | reverse complement strand
TTTCGTTCGTTTTGTCGTTGCTTTCGAAAGACTGTCAGGAGAACAATCCGACGATCTTTGGTGAAGAAATAACTGATCCGCCACGCACACCTATCCATGTCGAACCGGGTGAATGGCTAGTACTTTCACACGTCTCGGACTCGTGGTTTCACGCAAGTTGCCCCGGTTCTTTTCCACCCGAGCCAACTATTTGGCCGCCCTACCCTAAGTTCTTGGCAAGGTAAAAATAGGAGTGGAATGTAGTGGCCGTTAGTTCCTGTCCGCAACACACTTGTGATTGATATACAAGCGGGCTTACTAAGGGATGTCGAGGAGGTCGGCGAGGATTGAGCGAACTTGGGCGAGGGTTGCCGGGCCAACGTTGCCCTGTCTCGCAGATGTGAAACGGTCTGGACTCACGGCTGTGCACAAATGGACCTGAGCGGCGGATGCTTTTGGAAGCGCCACATCGTCAAGGAGAATTTCGGTAGGGAGCGCTTGCCCGATGTTTGATGTGATGGGGACGACGTGAATGATTTTGGGGTTTCGGTCCAGGATCAGATCTGAGGTCACAATCAACGCAGGCCGAACAAATCCGGGTTCACTGCCGACCGGATCTCCAGAATCGACCTGGAAGATGTCTCCAGCCCTCACCGTCGTGACGCGTCTTTGGCCGACGCTTTGAGGACTGCTTGGTCAACATCGTCGAGTTCCAATACGGCCAGTGCATCGCCGATTCGCCGTTGGCGTTCCGCTCGTATGAGGCGGATCATCTCTTCGTCAAGGGTTAACCCATCGTTGTTGGCGAGTGACTTTAACGATTCGTGCGTTGATTTAGCTAACCGAACCGTAGTCGTATTCTGCATACCTTGAAGTATGCGTCTTTTGTAGTCGGAAGGCAAGCGCCGATGTGTTTCCATCAATCGGACGATGCGCACCGAGCCACCACGTCGAGATCGGTCGTGAGCCTTGAGGCCCGTAGATAGTTGCCGCAAAACCACCAACGATTACGTAGTCAACGAGACACCGGTCGAGTTCCCTGAGGATTAACTCCGATGAGAGTGCTGGTGCGTTCGGGTCACCCATTTGATTGAACCGCTTTCTAACTTTTTGACGGTCTTTTGTGTAGCCCTTTTTGAAATTCGCGCATCGTTCGCACAGCTGATTCGTTTATGGCAATACATTCTTCGACGGTTCGCTGTTTGGCAGCCTTACGACGCGCACCAACTTGTGGGTCGGGTTCTGTGAGTTGGATGCGCATTTCTAAACCGCAAGCGGCGATGATGGCGTAAAGAACTTCGATGGTTGGGATCTTACGGGCATGCTCAAAATCATCGAGGTCTGCCGAAGGAACGCCGGTCTTAAGTGCCAACTCCTCAATGCTTAGTGCCGAACGGTTTCGGGCATCACAAAGCAGACCCCAAATTGGCCATTGCGCTGCGAGTGCCGGCCCGTGCTCCCAAAGATTCTTCGTTGTCATTGTTCCTCCGTCCTCCACGTTAAGCCTTCACGAAGGACTTGTTAGCGCAGACAGCAACACCTGAGCGTCTTGGTTTGTTTGCCATGCGGTGCGAGAGCGACTTCGTTCAGTGGCTTGGATTGTCCCGTTACTGGCTAGTGCTTTCACACGGCTTGTACTCGTGCTTTCCCGCTATCGATCCTGCACATTGCCGATAAGACAACCAGCGTGCTTCGGCGGAAACGTCGCTTCGTTTATACGGCTGTGATCTTGATGGACCTCAATGGGCAGAGTGCTCGAAGGTCTTTGGGGTCTGAGGTGAGGATTTCATCCCCCGGTGAGGCGATCCTTGCGACGGCTGCATCGACGACGTCTGAGCTTCGGGTACCTGCGAGGAGCGTTCCGATGTGCCGTGCCTCTTCGCTATCCAGTGCTATTTCTTGGACGCCAAGCAGTACGCGTTCGAGCGTTACCTGGCGTGCGCGATTCCGAATCACCTGTGCGACCACCGACGCGCTGGTGAGAACTGGTTCTCCATCTTCGTGAGCCCGAACGAGCCGTGCAATGATCACTCGGTCGCGGCGCTCGATTGCGATGAGTGCTCCGGCATCAAGGACCAGTGCCATTTAGGCGGCACGTTTTGAACGGGAACGAACCGAAACTTCGTTGAGGAGTTCTTCACGTGTCCAGCCTTCTTCGGCCAAAATCTCATCGAGAGCAGAGCCGAGCGCAGCATGTCGTAGTTTTTGCCGAATTGCCTCCGCTAGCCACGAGGAGATGTTGGTTCCCTCGGCAAGAGCTGCTGCTCGCAGGGCCTGGCCAAGCTTGGGATCAAATGAGACACTGAATTTTTCCACACTCATAAAGCCCATCCTACCGGTATCGTCCTACTATTGTCATACCGCAACTAGAGACGCTCGTGTGCGCCGCAGTTGGTATGCTTTTTGGTATGCAGACGACCCAGATTGCCGTTCGGATTCCTGATGAGCTTCT
>JAYUVJ010000488.1:0-2622 GCA_043754155.1 Acidimicrobiia bacterium | reverse complement strand
ACCATAATTCCAGACTTCATCGGTAGGCCAGCGGCCTTCCCTTGCGCCAAGACAGAAAGACTGCGCGCATAGGAAGCACTAGGACGCACCGCCCGCTGCAATCGCAGCACGGTTTCCAAATTGTGGTTCAACACTTCGGGCTGCGACGCAAACAAGGTGGCCAGCGATGCATGCTCACCCTTGTGATCAGAAATCAGCACTTCAACCCGGCACCCAGGATTTTGATCGTGGATTGCCTCAACGGTTGCCGCGACCGCGCTCGCTCCTCCGTCGGCCAGATCGTCGCGAGCGACCATAGTGATTACGGCGTGTTGTAGGTTCATCCGCTGCACGGCTTCGGCCACGTTTGCTGGCTCCAAAGGATCGGGCGCTAGCGGTAAGCGGGTATCGACAAGGCAGAACCCACACGCTCGGGTGCACCGTTCGCCGAGGATCATGAACGTTGCCGTGCCGTCGTTCCAGCAATCGAAAATGTTCGGGCAACCAGCCTCTTCGCATACTGTGACCAAGTTGAGTTCGGCGACGGTTTTCTTAAGCTTCATGTACTCGGGGCCCATGTTGGCTTTCACTCGCAGCCATTCGGGCTTGCGTTCGCTGATGGACACCGAGGTACTGGTATCAACCCCGGCCCGTTCCAATCTGCTGACGGCTTTAGACCCAGGCCCTGCACCTTTTGAGAAGGGTGCCAAATCATCAGGAGTAACGCGCCAATTCGCATCGGCCCGTGAAATACCAGCGGGGCCCCAGAGCTCAGCGGCGCGTTTCACAACTGCATCAACTACCATATGCATGCTTACGTCTATGCCTTCGGCTGCCAACGAAGTAACACCTTTGTCTGCAATTCCGCAGGGCACGATGTGGTTGAACCCTGCGAGACACGCAGCGTCAACGTTGAGTGCAAAACCGTGCATGCTGCGACCGCGGGTGAGTTTGACCCCAATGGCCGCGATCTTGCGTGGGTTGGCAGAATCGGGATCCACCCAAACACCCGTGCAACGAGCAACTCTGCCGACGTTGACCAGCCCAAGATCTGTACACGTATCAATTATAAGTTGTTCAACTGCGTGGACGTAAGCCACGGTGTCAACCATGCCACTGCCCGTGCCGCGCTTTGGTGGCAGGGACAGGATTGGATACCCAGTGAGCTGGCCCGGCCCGTGATAGGTAACGTCGCCACCCCGATCGGCCTTCACCACATCTACACCGGCTGCACGCAACTCTGCGACGGGGGTCAAAAAATTTGTTTCCGAAGCCCTAACGCCCAGGGTGTAGGTCGCCGTATGTTCCAACAGCAACAGGTACTGCCCCTGCGATGCAAACAACGCCCGCTGCAAGGCCAACGCATCTTTATACCGAACCCGTCCCAGCCAACGAACTTCCAGCGGGGCTCGCGATTCAGCTTGCACGTCTTCCTGCGACGATCGAACTGAGGCTTCCATTCCTTCCACTGTAAGCGCCTTGACGCGACAACGGGGTTGTGAACTTCCCACAAGAGAATTCGTTGCAGCGGAGTTCGGCCACAATGGAGCGGTGCAACAACACGAACACGACGGCCAAGCCCACGGCGATGAACTGCATCTGAGCCATCGTGGAGGCTGGCTGCGGGCAGCGGTTTTGGGCGCAAATGACGGCTTACTCTCAACGGCTTCGCTCCTTACCGGCGTGGCCGCAGGCAATGTTGCTCGCTCCACGCTCGTTCTAACCGGCATCGCCGCAGTTGGTGCCGGTGCCCTCTCGATGGCGTCGGGTGAGTACGTTTCGGTTGCTTCGCAGCGGGATTCCGAATATGCCGATATTGCCCTGGAAAAGGCGGCTCTCGAAGCTCATCCCAAGGCAGAGATGAACGAGCTTCGGGTGCATTACGAAAATCGAGGGCTTCCCCGCGGATTGGCTACGGCTGTCGCGGAACACTTTCATGCCACCGATCCCCTAGATGCTCACACCCGCGACGAGCTTGGCCTCGATCCCCACGCGCTGGCTCGTCCGCTCCAAGCTGCGGTGACTTCCGCGTGCAGCTTTGCTCTGGGCGCCATGCCTCCTGTGCTTGCGGCGGTGTTCTTGCATCGTTCGCTTCGTCTCCCGGGAATTTTCGGTTTTACATTGGTGGCTTTGGTAGCAGTTGGCTATGTGGCAGCAAGGCTTGGTGGTGGGTCTCGTCGCCGTTCGATCCTGCGCATGGTGGTCTTGGGCGCAGGAACCATGGCCGCAACCACCATCATTGGTCGTTTGGTGGGCGGGGTCGTATAACTCTCTCGGTCTCTCTCGGTCTCTCTCGGTTCAATCGATTGGACGTAGAACTGGTGAGTGAGGCGTTTTACATCCAATCGATCCTTTCCGCTACTCGGCCAGGGCAGCAGCGAGCGCAGCGCGGTACTTCACCAGGTTGCGCTCCTTGACGGTTTCGAATCCACGCACCTGGTCCATAAGCCCGGCAATGGTGGTTGCCTTTTCGGGGTTTGTGGCCACCATGGGGATGAGCTGATCAACCAGTGCGGTGTACTCATCGATAAGTGCACGTTCGGTTTTGCGCATATCGGCTCGACCGAAGGGATCCATAGCCGTGCCCCTCAGCTTCTTGCCAGCGGCCAGGGTGCGCATGACGGGCTTTGTCCATGGTCCCAT
>JAYUVJ010000487.1:0-2320 GCA_043754155.1 Acidimicrobiia bacterium | reverse complement strand
GCCTTGTGCAGTTGGGGCCTTTTTTGTCGCAGTCTTTGCTGCTCGTTTTGTCTTCGGCTTTTTTGGGGCGATCTTTGCTGAAAGCTGTTTGGGAGCTGGCGAAGCGACCTGTGAGACGCCACCCACGTTGGGGCCCTTCAGGGCCAGGGCATTGGGTGTCGTGCTGTTTGGCGCAGTAGTCACGGTTCGATTGTCAGTCTGCATGAACTGTTCGGTTACAAACATCGTGTCGCCTGCCATAACGATCCCAATCCCAATCGAATCGAACGTTGGGTCCATAATGTTTTCTTTGTGCTTTGGCGAATTCATAAACGCCTCATGCAGCGTGTCGACATCGGTATCTCCACACCCAACGTTTTCTCCGAGCTTTCGCCACCGTGCATTTACTGCGTTGCGAAGATTTGGATTGTGAGAGATCAGGCAGTCGTCCACGTTGGCAGCCACTGAGGTGTCTCGCATCTTTGTAGCCCACCCTCGTCCCGCGTCGACCAGGGCGATGTTTACGGTAAGTTCCTTGAGTCCTCCAGCCACACGTGCTTCGTTAATACGCCTCACAAATTGCGCTTCGTCGGAAATGGTGTCGGCCTGGGCTGCATCAGCGGTGAGAAGCGAAGTACCCAATAAGGACAACCCGCCGAGGAGAATTGCCACAGCGGCGGAGGCGAATTTTGTGGGGAAGTTTTTACTTAGTGTCATGCCTGTCTCCTGGGGGTGAAAGCAGAGACGGCGGTCATTCGGTAGCCCGGCGGCCATGGGAACTTGCAGTTCCTGTAGGTCCGTAGCTTTGCGACGTCCGAATTTCTTCGGCGGTGCTCTTCTCGTGCAAAAAAGACATTACGGCAGGTCAAGCCAAATAACAACCGCTCTTCGTGATGTTCTGCAGGAATGATTCTTTCGACCTACATATAGAACATCCAAATGTTCCCGGCCAGGCGAAAGCCCTACTCGACCAGGAGAAAATCCAGCAACGATTCGACTGCTCCTACAAACGATGGCTCGAGATCGGCGTAGGTGCGTACGCAACTGAGGAGTTTCCGCCAAAACTCGGGTGGCTTGCTGCCTCCCAATCGCTGGCAGATTCCAGTTTTCCAGTCCTCGTTACGCGGAATTACTGGCCAGGATTTGATCCCGATCACGCTTGGGCGAACGGCCTGCCACACGTCGATGTAAGGGGTGCCTGCGATGGCTACGAAAGGTCCGCGCACCCTTTCGGTGATATGCCATTCTTTCGATCCAGGGACTAAGTGGTCGACGAGAACCCCAAGGCGTGCAGAATGATCGGGGCCAAAGTCAGCGACGGCCGTGGACAGGTCGTCGATACCGTCGAGGCGTTCAACCACGATTGCTGCCTCTCGGAGGTCATCGCCCCACACCTTTTCTATCAACGCTGCATCGTGGATGCCCTCTACCCAAAGTCTGCTTGCCCTCGCAACTTTGGCGCGCTGCTGGGGTGCTTTGACCGAGCCTGACGAAGTGATCACCTTCGGTAACTCAGACGGGATAGGGCGAGGTTGAAACAGCGTGACGGATTTTGCGTCAACCATGAACGCTCCGGGCATAAACCTGAAGGCTCGTTCGTCGCTCGATGCGCCTCGAATGACTACTCCATCGGGCATAACCCGGACGATCACGCCTAGAAATCGTGAACCACGATGAATCGCTCGCATACCTATTTTCGCAGGAACGCTCGGCCACAGTTGAGCGCCTTTGTGTGCTCCAAAATCATCGATTCCGCCACCCAAGATTCCTGCCATTACTGGAACCCACCTACGTCGTTCTCAGAAGGCGTGGGCGTTGATCGCCGGGTTGGAGTAAGCGATTTTAGCGGCGCACCAGCGGCGTTTGGGGCAGAAACTCTTAGTGCAACTTGCGGCTCGGTTAGAAGGGTCGTCGGTCTGGTCAACAACGTCGGCCCAGCGGCGTTAGAGGCAAGCGCTTGGAGATACTCGATCACTTCTCTGCGTCGTCTCAAAAAGAGACGTCCCGATGGCTTAACCCCAAGGCTTCGCAGCACTTCAACTTCCGCGGCTGCGGCAAGTACCGCGGCGTAAGCGGCGAGTACAACGTCTAATGCCGCGTCGTGATTACGGCCAGCCGGGAAATCCGCAGGTTTGTTGACAGATCGGCCTGCAGCGCAAAACATTTCTTCTTCTACAAACACTGAAGCTCGAGAGAGGAACGGAGCGAGGGCAACTCGGAGATTGGCCAACGGAGTGGCCCCGAGACGACTGAGGTCGCGAACGAAACCCAGGAGCTCAGGGCGACGGGCGGCGAGAGAAAACACTCCGTGGACTACTCGGACAAGCCTTTCATCAGGATC
>JAYUVJ010000486.1:0-2253 GCA_043754155.1 Acidimicrobiia bacterium | reverse complement strand
CTGGCCCAAACTCCCGAACGACTAGACCGCCTCACCGAAGAAGCACTACGACACAACGCGCTCCTCGACGGGGCTCTTGCCTCCTCATCCGCGCCGGTGGGAGGACGTTAACTATGCGTACCTTACTGATCGTTCTTTCGGTTTTCGAGATCCTGTTGGTTGTTGCGGCGCTGGCTTTCTACCTGTGGCGCATCGCCCTTTCACTACGTGCGTCGTCTGCAAACTTGGCCAAAGTTACCTTTGGGGTTCGCGCTATTGAAACCCAGTGCGCCTCGATCGGTCCATCAGTCGTGAAGGTCAACTCACAGTTAGTTACCATCGCTGGGGCACTCGACGCCATTGCCACAAAAGCCGAGACCCTCGGCGCGCTAAGCCAGGCCTGAGAACGAGACTGTGATGCCCCGTCGTGGCCGGTGAACCGATTACCTCTCCGAAGTCACCAGCCCTCGCTGCCCTGTATTGGCGAAGCGAAATTTTGCAGGTCATGTATTGGCTCCGAGGAGAAGGCTTCGGCGACATCGTCGATGCCGGGCTGGTGGAGCGGTTTTTAGGTGTCGACGCGACGATAGGCGTCACCTATCTTGATCGCCTCGTCGACGAAGGTTATCTCGTGGCCGACGGGTCCTTCTATTCGTTGTCAGACCGAGGCAGAGCCGAAGGCGCTGCGGAATTTGCTTCATCGTTTGCCGATCTCATGCGACCCACCCACGGCGAATGTGACGCCGACTGTTGGTGCCACCAATCGGCTGACGAGGCTGAGGCCTGCTCCGCCGCCCGTCGATCGCACGAACACGATGTTGAACCCGATCACAACCACGCCCCAGATAACGACAGCTTTGACACAGACCGCAAAAAATTCTCCGAAGAACCCCCCAAAGGCAGTAGATGACACCCGACAACCAGGTCACCCGATTCGAACCGGATACCGATGGCTCACTCCCCCGCCACTTTCTCCGTTCCGCGTTATTCATTGGGCTCCTCCCCGGTCGCTCTCACGGGTACGAACTCCTTGAGCAGGTAAGGCTATTCGGCCTCGCCAGCGTTGATCTCGCGGGGGTATACCGAGCCATGAAGTTGATGGAGCATGATGGCCTGGTGAGTTCTGAGTGGGAAAAATCAGAGCTCGGGCCACCGAGGCGCGTTTACGAGTTGACTGCCCTCGGCCAAGTCGCCGCCGACCAGCATCGACAAGCCCTACGTACGGCGCGAGATCATCTCGAGTTCATGATCCGCTCCGTGTCATCAACTCCCAGTGACCACGAAATAAATGACAGTCAAACCGTTCGCAATTGGGTAAGGCCACAGTTTTCCGGCCAAAAGTTCGCATGAGAATCGCCATTGCCGGCAAGGGAGGAGCGGGCAAGACAACCTTCTCTGCGACGACTGCTCGGCTTCTCGCTCGGGAAGGCATGAACGTCGTCGCCATAGACGCCGACACTAACCCCAACCTGGCCGCTGCGATGGGTTTCGACCTCGAAGCCGTTTCCAACGTGCCCATACTTCCCACCAACATCGTGTCGCGTCGTCTCGACGGTTCCGCTGCACTACGAGTACCGCTCGATGCGGTCCTCGGCGCACATGCCGTAAGCGGGCCCGACGGAGTTCGTCTCGTTCGAATGGGTATGCCCGCCCACGCACAAGAAGGCTGTCTCTGTTCCGCGCATGCCGCTGGTTCTGCCCTCCTTGCTGATCTCGGCTCACAGTCCGAAACCTGGACAATTATGGATCTGGAAGCATCGCCGGAACATTTAAGTCGCGGAACCGCACGTCATGCCGACGCGCTAATTCTCGTCGCTGAACCGTATTTTCGATCCCTCGAAGCCGTGAGACTCCAGGCTCGTTTAGCAGCGGAACTCCCAAACGTGATCATTGGAGCCATAGCCAACAAGCTGCGATCGCCACAGGATGCCCAAGCCGTCGGCGAGTTCGTGGATGGCCTCGGAATTCCCCTTTGGGGCGAGGTACCATGGTCTGACGATGTCACGAATGCCGACCGGCTCGGAAGGTCATTGATCGACGTATCACCAGCCAGCCCCGCAGTCACCGGCATCCGCAACACGCTACGTACACTTATTGAGTTGAAAGCGGCACAAGTATGTGTGTAGGAGTTCCCGCCCAAGTCATCGGTCCTGTCGACATGACCACCCATGAGGCCATGGTGGAATGCAACGGAGTCCGCCGCAGTGTCAATGTTTCTTTGGTCGTCGAAACCGACGGAACCGGACTCAACATCGGCGATTGGGTGCTTCTTCA
>JAYUVJ010000485.1:0-6374 GCA_043754155.1 Acidimicrobiia bacterium | reverse complement strand
GCCACGAGTGCTTGTTCAGCGGACAAGGCCAACGCCCAGGCCGCCAAAACCCCTAAGGCACTTATCGCAAAAGTGGTCAACAAGTTCCCCCACGATGCAAGTTGTTTCACAGAAGGTTTGTACTTCACCACGACCGTCGTTGGGGGTGGCTTCTATGAATCTTGTGGAGGAATAGGCAGCTCAACGATCCAGCTTTCAAATCTTGATGCCAAAGTGCTCGTTCGCGAAGTTGTTCCAGGCGCAGCATTCGGGGAGGGCGCAGTTGTCTTGGGCACGCGGGTCTACCAACTCACGTGGCAAGACCGGAAAGTCTTCGTGCGCGACGCGAAGACTCTCAAAATCCTCGAAACTCGCGCATTGCCGCAACCCATCGTCGAAGGGTGGGGTCTTACCGTATTTGGGTCAACTCTGGTAGTCAGCGATGGCACATTCAAGATCCACTTTCTCGATCCAAAAACGTGGAAAGTCACTCGCTCGCTCACCGTAAGAAACGGCGAAACACCCGTCACGCAAATTAACGAGCTAGAAATTGTCAACGGACAACTTTGGGCCAACGTTTGGCAAACCGAGCAAATCCTCGTGATCGACACGAAATCTGGCGCGGTCACCGCAACGATTTCCCTCGCCGGCTTACGGCCAGCCGAGACAACCAGCAATCCCGAGGCCGTACCTAACGGTATTGCCTTTGACCCCAAAACCAAACGTATCTACGTAACGGGAAAACTTTGGCCCACGACCTACCAAATCGTTACTACGCCCGCTTAACACTCCATTTTGGTATTGATTGCATTCACTTTCTCAACATCCACCTTCTGTTCAGCTTTCGCACATAAGGCTCCCGTCAGCGATTCACGCAGCACCGGCACATCAACTACGAACTTCGGCCCCAATTGGGAGATCCGGTCCCACTTAAAGGCTCGGTCCCACTAGAGGCTCCGGTCCCACTTAAAGGCTCGGTCCCACTAGAGGCTCCGACCCGACAAGAGGCTTCGATCCCGCTTGGAGCGTAGACAAGACTCGATTCCTGGAGCCTGTACGAGTAGGTTGCAGCCATGACCGCACCATCAATCGATGCCCGAACTATTCGCTCCACCTGGCGCTCTACCGAGGCCGTCCACGGGATGATTTACTTCACGCCCGATACTAATGAGACATACGCCAAGGTTGGTGTTACTCACGCTAGAGCCGGTTATTTTGCCTCACGCGTTGCTGCGCTCGGTGCCGCTTCCGCCGAGTTGACCATCGCCACGTTCTACAACTTCTCGCCCCGTTTGATTCGCAAACACGTCCCCATGGTTTGGGACAACACCACCCCACATGCGATGTTGACCGCACGTTTGGAGGCCGTCGATTCATCGCTTCGACGGGCCTTTGGCGATGAAATGCTGGCTTCGGCAGAGTTACTTGAACTTTCCGAAATCGTTCGCGAAGCAGCACTGGCGGCATGTGAATCCCTAGAGGGTCGCGCATTATTTGCCGGGCACGCTGCCCTCCCCTGGCCCGATGAGCCACACCTCGTGTTGTGGCATGCGCAGACGTTGGTACGCGAACATCGTGGCGACGGCCATATTGCTGCACTCACATGCGAAGGCCTCTCCGGTCTTGAAGCCTTGATCTCTCATGCCGCATCGGGTGATGTGCCGACGAAGATTCTTCAAGCCACTCGTGCTTGGACGGATGATCAGTGGAATGCCGCGGCAGCAACCATGGTGGACCGCGGGTTGGTTCTCGATAATGCAGGCGTACTCACCTTTACCGAATTGGGTAGGGCTCAGCGTGATCGCATCGAAGGCACAACTGATCGGTTGGCCGCCGCCCCCTATGAAGCACTCGGACTTGATCGGTGCAACCGCTGGCGCGAACTTGGCAAACCCTTCGCGCAAGCCGTCGTCGACGCTGGGTTACTCACTATCGACCCAGCCCGCTACAGCTAAGCCCACCTACAGCTAAGCCCACCTCGGCGCCACGTGCCACGGCCTGCCAACAGCTTGTTCCATTTGTAAACAATCCCTCAAGCGATTTCGCCGATATGCCGAATTGCATACCCATGACCACTCAGCAGAAATACCGGCTCCTCACCCGCAGCGACATGGACGGACTAGTTTGTGCCGTTCTGCTGAAAGAAATGGGCATCCTTGGAGAAATCGCATTCCAACACCCAAAAGACATGCAAGACGGTTTGGTCGCCGTCACCGAGAACGACATTTTGACGAATCTTCCATACGTTCCCGGATGTGGCATGTGTTTCGATCACCATGCCAGTGAAGCTACCCGAAACGAAGGACAGCACACCCCCGGCTATATCCTCGATCCCGAAGCCAAATCTGCAGCTCGCGTTGTCTACGAATATTACGGTGGCGAAGAACGCTTCCCCCACATCAGCGAAGCCATGATGAAAGCCGTCGACAAGGCCGATTCCGCGGGCTTTAGTGCCGATGATGTGTTCAACCCGCAAGGCTGGGAACTGCTCTCGTTCCTCATGGACGCCCGCACCGGCCTAGGGCGATTCCGCGAGTTCACCGTTTCGAATTACCAACTAATGCGCATGCTTATCGATTGCTGCCGAGATATGCCCATCGAAGACATTCTTGCGTTGCCCGACGTGAAAGAACGCGTGGACCTCTTCTTCGCCCAACACAAATTGTTCCGTGCACAGATCAAACGCGTAGCCACCGTCCACGACAAGCTAGTGGTGCTCGATCTTCGCAACGAAGAAACCATTTATGCCGGCAACCGTTTCGTGGTGTACGCCATGTTCCCCGAATGCGACCTTTCCATGCACGTCATGTGGGGCCGCGAAAAGCTCAACACCGTCTACACCGTGGGCAAGTCAATCTTTGATCGCAGCAACCGTGTTGAAGTGGGCGAAGTGATGCTCAGCTACGGCGGGGGTGGACACCACGCAGCCGGAACCTGCCAAGGCCCCAACGAAACCGCCGACGCCCGCAAAGAGGAACTCATCGAAAAGCTCGTCGCGCTTTCCCTCGGCGAACTCGCACTGCGGTAGTTGTGGCGTGCAGTGTGGTCGATTGCCGTGTTAGTGAGTGGGTATTTGACCGGACTCGACAAGCTGTGTCCCGAGTCCGGGGCTCCACACGATCTGTCCCAAGACCGGGCTCCGGATTGAGTACGATCCGTTAAGCGACGGAGTGAAGGCCGTTTCGGTTTCGTTTTGCAGATGCCATCGGGGCAGGGGCTTGGGGACTTTTGGCTTGTGCGGCAGTGTCTTTGGCTTGAGCAGCTTTGGCTTTTGGTGTGGCTCCCGCTGCAGCGGCTGGGGTCCAGGTTGCGGGGCGGGGATAGAACGAGCGCAATGGGAGTGGGGCGTGGAATGGTCGCCAATCGCCTTCGGGTTGCTGTAAGCGATCGAGAATGGCGAACACCGAAGATGGATTCCAACCAAGACCGGAATGGCTGGCAAGCACTTCGATGTTTTCATGTTGCTCGCGTACCGCATCAATACAAGTATGCCAACGTACGATTCCATCTGTGCGCGTATAAATGGCTGTTGATGGCATCGTAAGCGGAGGACGATCATCTTCCGTTGACGCGATATGCAACACGTCTTCACGCACTACTGGGTTGAGGGAATCAAACAACCGCGACACCGGCGTTTTATCGTGTGTGTCCATACGGAACGGCGAACCGAGCGTGACGACTTGGCGGACCATCTCGGGCAGATCACGGCCTAGTTCGCGCGCATAGATTCCACCGAGGCTCCACCCGATCACTGTGATTTTGCGACCATGGCGTTCATGCAACACAGTCAAACGATCATGGATCCCATCGACAATCCGGTCCGTAGGGCCGAGGTTTCGCCCCAACCCCCAGCCATGCGTCATGTACCCCTGGCCACGAAGCAACCAACGCAGCGGTTCCGTCGAACGGTCGGTTGCCGTAAAGCCCGGGAGGACCAACACTGGATGACGATCACCACGGCCCAGCAGACGCAACAGTGGCGCTGCGGCTAAGAAGGCACCGAGTTCCATTGCGGCACGGCTTTCCAGCACCGTATTAATCAAGGAGGGGGCAGCGATGGGCTTGCCGTAGCGGTCAGACACACGCCACATCGTAGTGGAACGGGAACGATAACCGAAGGACAAACGTGCCCTCGGTCACAAAATCGTCCTTCCGACCTAGCCAGACGGATCGAATCGAAGACTTTCATTGTTTTAGTTTGCCAATCAGCCGTCAAAGTCGATTAATCCGTCAAAGACGAGAAAGACGAGAAAGACGAGAAATCCGTCAAAGACGAGAAAGACGATAAAGACGATCTTTTTTATCGACTTTCGGCTGAGTGCCTTGTACCGTGGGCAACAGCCTCGACCTTGAGGCCTTCCAAATGAAGGGTGTCACCATGTCTGTTCTCGATGAAGTTTTGGCCGCCAATGACTCCTACGCCGCTAGCTTCGGCACTAAATCCGAGCTTGCCATGCCCCCAGCGAGAGCGTTCGCAATCCTCACCTGTATGGATGCTCGCCTCGACCCAGCAAAATACGCGGGCCTCTCCGAAGGCGACGCACACGTAATTCGCAACGCCGGGGGCCGAGCCAGCGACGACGCCATCCGCTCACTCGTCATCTCCTACAAATTGCTCGGCACGAAGGAATGGTTTGTGATCCACCACACCAATTGCGGGATGGAATTCTTCACCGACGACATCATGCGCGGACTCCTCGCCAAAAGTTTGGAAACGGCTGCACTCGGGGCAGAAGGTTTTTATGATGTGGGCGCCGGACCAGGCTCAGCTGAGGGAAACCACATCTCGTGGCTCACAATTGCCGATCAAGCGCAGAGCGTTCTCGACGATGTAAACCGCATCAAATCCCACCCGCTCGTACCGAAGAATATTCCGGTCCGCGGCTACATTTATGAGGTAACTTCCGGTCGTCTCATCGAAGTCCCCGCAGCCACTAAAGCCGGCGCCACCTCGTAGTGCTCCCGGTTTTGCTGAGTTGATCCGCAAACCTGTGGCAAAGGGTGCTTACTAACCACCTCATGCCACAAGTTTGCAAGGCGGAGCACGAGTGAAAGAGAGCGGGAACGAGTGAGATGGTGCCAAGGCAGTGTGGCCGCTTAGCATCATCGTCCATGAGCGCATATGGCATGACGATTCCTTTCGACGGTGTACCACTTCTCGAGCAGAAGGAGTGGGTTGAGGAATTGGCATCGCTCGGTTACACGGATGTGTGGTCGTCGGAAGCAATGGGGGCCGACGCTTTTCTTCCGCTCGCTCTGGCATCGGTGTGGGCTCCCTCCCTGCGACTTGGAACGGCGATCGTTCCGGCCTACACCCGTGGGCCCGCAGTGTTGGCGCAGACGGTGGCGACCCTGGCCGAGGCCGCACCCGGTCGCGTCGCCATCGGCATAGGCACAAGTTCCAACATCATCGTGGAGCAATGGAATGGCGTTCCGTTCACTAATCCGTATAACCGCGTGCGCGACACCGTCCGGTTTCTCAAGACCGTGCTGGCCGGTGAAAAGGTTGACGCCGAATACGAGGGTTTCAAGGTCAAAGGCTTCAAGCTCGGACGAAAAGTGCCCGTGCAGCCGCAGATCCTCATTGCTGGTCTTCGTGAAGGGATGCTGCGTTTGGCGGGCCGCGAATCTGATGGTGCCATCATCAACTGGCTTTCCGCCAACGACGTGGTGAAGGTCAATGAGATCGTGCAAGCTGCTGGGGCTGAAGCTGCGGCTGGGGCTGGGATTGAGGCGAAGCCGAAAGAGATCGTCGCCCGTATTTTCGTGTGCCCCAACCCCGATGCCGACGCCGTTCGTGCCGCCGGTCGTTTCGCTATCGCTGCGTATTTGAACGTCCCTGTGTATGCCGCATTCCACGAATGGCTCGGCAACGGACCACGCCTGCAGGGCATGTGGGACGCGTGGAAAGCCGGTGACCGCAAAGCTGCATTGGCTGCCATTCCCGACGATGTGGTCGACGATTTGATCGTCCATGGAACCGCCGCCGAATGCCGAGCCAAAATCCAGCGTTACGTCGACAACGGCGTGACCACACCCGCTCTCGCCGTCATGGGATTCGGTGGCATCGACATCCGCCAAGCCGTTCGTGACCTAGCCCGCAGCGCAACGTAGCGGTCCTTTTACGGAACGAGATCCAATGGATGGGGTTAGACCAAACAGGCGCAGAGCCCGGTCCGCCAACCCTTATCGACCGGCCAATCGACCGGGCTCGAAAGGTAGACGATGCCTGACCGTGATCTCCCCTTCGGTGCTTGGTGGCAGTCTGCGCTAAGCCCCAAGAATTCCGCGGACGGTGGCTATAAGTTGATCCTCTGTGCACGTAGTTTCTTCTCGTGCGGCGAGGTTCTTGACCTTCCAAACGCCAGTGGTGAATTCGTCGTCGCCAGCAATGA
>JAYUVJ010000484.1:0-10712 GCA_043754155.1 Acidimicrobiia bacterium | reverse complement strand
GTGGTTGTCGGTGTGGTTGTCGGTGTGGTTGTCGGTGATTGTCGCGTTGTGACAATCGTTGTCGCGCCTCTTGAGTGTCGCCTCGATTCGCCGAGGTGGAACCCGCTTCAACTACTTCAACCCATCGAAAGGCAATGTCATGGAACCAACCGAACAACTTTCGTACATTCTGCCGACCCTCTGCGCAACGGTCGACCGTATCCAATCAGAGCAACTCAACGACCCAACGGCTTGCACCAGATTCATGGTACAGGACGTCCTCAATCACATGATCGTCCTCGGCGGATCGTTCAGCTACCTGTTCCGAGGTGAACCCGCCCCGGAGGCAAAAGCAACGGAGCGCTTTACCTCTGTGCCATCCACCGAATTCCGAAAAGTCATGGAAAATTTGCTCGATGCAGTGAAGTCGCCCGGGGCGATGGAACGCACCATCTCGACGCCGCTCGGAGAAATGGTCGGTTCGACATTTGCCCGCCTGGTGGCCTTCGACGGCCTCATCCACGGCTGGGATCTTGCCATGGCGACCGGTCTGAACTACGAGCCGCCGCCCGCCGTGATTGCATCGGTTGACGAATTCGCCCGAAGCGCATTAACCGCCGAGATGCGTGACGGTGACACGTTCAAAAATGCGACCGTGGCACCCGACAATGCCACCCCCTTGGAGCAACTGGTCGCCTTCAGCGGGCGAACCGTCTAGTTCGAATCGCTGCGGCTCGACGCAAACCTGCAACACAAGAACAAACCCTTAAAGCGTTCTCACGAACCAAGGACATCGACACCGAAACATCGGGCTCATGATCGGGCTCGAAGAACCTAAGCGCGCAGTCCAATTGCTGATGATGCAAAAAACATGCACTGCCAACCAATCAACTGAATCAAAAAACAACCAACCAACCAACCAACCAACCAACCAAATCAAAAACGAAAGGAAACGACAATGCACATTTCAAAGAACGACATCCCGATCAAGGTCAATGCACCCGGTGCTGTTGCCCGCCAGATTCCGGATTTCGGTATCGCCTCAGGCGTCATGGGAGCAGAGTATTTCACCATGAAAACCGGAACGGACCTGGCGCCACTCCTGGAGGGACTCCACGATGATGCCTGCCAATCCGCCCACTGGGGCTACGTGATCACCGGCGACGTCGTCGTCACCTATACCGACGGTGTCATCGAAGACTGCACCAAGGGCGAGGTTTTCTACTGGCCGCCCGGGCACAGTGTTCGTGTCAAAAATGACGCTGAGCTGATCTTGTTCAGCCCGCAAACTGAACACACACTCGTGATGAATCACATCCTGGCCAAGCTGGCAAACTCCTAAGCAATGCACTTCGCACGAGTCCCACGAATCCGGTGGTCCACTGGGCCGAGGGCTCGTGTGGAGTTATCGAGTTATGGAGTCCTAGCCAAGTCTCAGAACTTCGATCTGGCTAGCCGGCTTTGGTGTGGCGAGAGGATCGTTGAGCGATACCCATCGTGAGCCCCACGGTGATCAACCCAACACTCGTGACCAGAGACGTCATCATAAGTACCCATCCGGCTTCGGGGAGTTCCTTCTCGTTGTAAGGCGGCACGTTGATCACCACGAGCACGACAGCGAGGAGGGCGACGCCAAGGATCAGGACCGTGCGCCAACGATTCGCCACGCGCACACCAGCCCTGCTGATGGGGCGGGCAGCCTTCCAAGCCAACGTCGCGATCACCAGCGAAACAATGGCGATCAAAAGAAACACGCCAACAATTGGACTGGAACCAGCGACGACCCCAAGCACTAGGGCGGCGACGGTGGCAACGGTAGCGACAACAGCAACAGTTTGCGGAGTGGGACGATTCATTCTTGCCTCCAAATGCTGAATAGGGATACTGGTTACAAGGTCGCGGATCGCCGACACCCACACCCGTGCGGCCTGCTGATCACGGAGTTGCTCGCTGAACGTGGCAACTAGATCTTCGTGGTATTCGTCTCGAAATGATTTTGGGTAAAGCACCGAGAGAAACCGATACAGCGCCACACTGCGGTCGTGGTTCATACCGAACTCGTTCTTCACGCCGAGTTCGTTCTTTGAGCCCAGTTTGTTCTTCATGTCGTCGCACCTCCAAGCACCGGGATTTTCCGGAACCGGTGGACGAGTGTGCGGAGTCGGTCGAGTTCAGTGCGGGCGACCTGTTCGCCGTCTTGCGTGAGGCGGTAATAGCGCCGCCGTTCGTTGCCCGATCGATCGGAATCCTCGGTAGTCTCGAGAATCAAACCGTCGGCCAAGAGCCGGTTGAGAGTGCCGTAAAGCGTGCCTGGCCCCATATGTACCGAACCCTTGCTTTGCTCATCGACAAGACGCATCAACGCGTACCCGTGGTTCTCCCCATCGAGCAATGCAAGGAGGAGGTACATCGAGGCTGCAGGCATCGGTTTGGGAGCGGAACGAAGAGCCATACTCGAAGTATGATATATCGACATTCGATAGTCAAGCTCTACCTTCACCGGTTACACAACAAGCCTCATCCGGGGAATCGTCGAGCGCGTTTTCGTAAAAGTGCGTCAAGCTCCTTTCATTGATCACCTCATTTTTGATCGCGTCTAGCAAGGAGTTAGCCACTGCCAATGCGGATGCTTAGGCCCGATCGGGTTGGTGATCCCATCGTCGCTCGATCAAGACGGTCGACTACCTCCGGTCTGCTGAGCACTAATGCTGGGCGACGGCTGCCTCCCGCTTCAACAATCCACAATTCCGACCAACCGGGATTGGCACTCACCAAGTTGCGTCACCGATTCTTGGCGCTACTCGTTCCTTCTCTGCCCCAGCATGAAACCTGTGGCACCATCGAGCCAGCGGGGTCGACCAACGTACGCCGTCAAGAACCCGCATTGGGCAGAAGGTTGTCAACCGGTCGATAATCACGTATCGATTACGTGAACAACGTCAAATCGTTCAGTAGATGGTCGACGAGAAGTTCCTCGAAAACCGCCCGTGTATCGCGTGTTATTGCTCGGCCAAGTTTTGGATCCCACGGTGTTTTCGGAGGGGTGCCTTTGGACCGGGGCAGCGAAACTCGATCACCGAAAGCCACTAAAGCCGCTTCGTAATTGCGGGCATCGAAGCGCCACGGGGTCGCTCCGAGCCGTTCAATAACACTGCCCGCAATCGTGCATCCGGAGGCGTCGAAATCCGCGTGTACACGCATGGGGCTTCCACCTTCGACAATGGCATTGGCTAGCTTCCAAAACGCATCGGACGGGACGCCTTCGGTACACAACAACGGAAGCGACGCACGTCCGAGACGAATGGCTGCCTCCATCACGATCGCAGGATTTTCACACATAGATACCGGCACCATCGGACCCAACGCGGCACCACCAGTGACACCACGAGCAACGCTCTTTGAGCCAACTGCATCTGTAGCTACCGCTGCGGAAGATTCACCGAGGGCAGCCGGGTCAAAGGTCAACTCAGCTCGTTCGAGCTGACGAAGGGTGATGCGAAAGGGTTCACCCAAATCGGCGGCTTCGCATAACCATCGGGCTAACGCGGAGTCACCAGCGGGGCGAATATTGAGCACAAGCACATCGCTCGACACGTCATCAACGACAATCCCGTAACGCGCCCAGAGCAGTGAGTTCTCGAATAGCGCCGACCGTGCGACGATCAAGTTGCGCAACTTGCGAAGTGCGAATTGTGGAACTACCGGTGGATGTTGATGCGGCCGAGAACCACGATACCAACCCGTCCCAACGGCGCGTCCACGCCGCCTCCCTCTTCTCTTGTGTCAAAAACGCAGCGGCATCGCTCGCCGTTACTAACGCCAGTGTGGTCGCCACGCCGAATTTTTCAATCTCGGTGATCCGTTTGGCGATTACTGGAGTCCAACGGTGCAGATCCTGGAGAAACTCATACAGATGACCGAGTAGCAGATCTTTCATTTCGATGAAACTGGCGGCGTTCACTTCGACCTGTTGGGTCATCACGCCGACCAGCACATAGAACTGGCCTGCTCGATCGGCAAGTTGGGCAAGAACCATATCCACACGGTTCAAGGAGGCCAATGCTCGATCCCCATCGACCGCTACAACGGCCGCGTGAAGTACTTCGAGCTGTTCGGCAATTTCTCGAAGCGCAAAACGTTGCAGATGCCCTTCACCGGGTTCAGCGTCGAGAAGCTCACGCACTCCACGGTACGCACGTTCACCTAGTTCGGTGAACTGGAACACCGGTCGCCGACGCCGATATTCCTCGATTGAGGCCACCCGCGACGAATCGAAGCTTCTCTCCAAAACCCCCCATTGATGAAGCGAATCGAGATACCGCCCCAATGCTTCGGCTTCGATTTCCGTTTTGGCACTCTGCAAGGCAACCTGCACGTCCGCTGGTCTAAGTTGCACGTCTTAGCTTGCTTTTGCCGAATCGAACACGGCCAAAATCGCTAAATACGTTGAGCGTTCGGCCACAGCTACCCATCGCAGAAGGTTGAGCCGGTCTTCGTCGCGCATGGAACGCAACGGATCGCCGCTCCCTTCTAGAGTTATCGGCAGCGACATGGTCATCATGCACGTGCGATCTTAGTAGCGGCAGTCTCGATCGTTTGCAGGGCCGAGTTGATTCGGAAGTTTGAACGTGGTCCTTGCCGGTCCAAACATTCCGCTCACCGTGTCAGAGCGTGAGCTCTACCAATTGCTACCTGGCCGAGGCTTATTCCTCCGTCGTTCGGTGGGACGGTTTGATGGGTAAGCACCCGCACACCGCTTGCCTCAAGATCCACCCGGATCATTCCAAGAAGCAACGCATTCTGGAAAACACCACCACTTAGAGCAACGGTTCCGATATTCCTACGCCCACATATCATTTTCGCTGCCCGCACCGAGGCATCCGCAATCGAGCGATGAGAGAGCCATGCAAGCTTGTTCACATCAACTTTGGTTCCGGAGGCTCCAACGATCTCGGCGATTGAACGAATGAAGGGAAAGGGATGCAAGCGAATAATGCCATCGACCTCGACCAAATCGATCGGCTGCAATCTCGGCTCTACGAACCAAGGACGGGGCTCACTAATCGAGCCGACCGAGCCGATTGAGCCGATTGAGCCGATTGAGTTTATTGAGCGCTGCGCAAACCATGCCCGTCGCTCAAGCGCCATCGCCGCCTGCCCTTCAAACGAAGAGCGGTCACACACTCCAAGTATCGCGGCGACCGCATCAAACAATCGTCCGACGCTAGAGGTCAAAATCGTAGAAGAAAATCTCGTGACACGTTCTACATCCGCCCATTGAACGCCGTTTCGCTCGACAACCGCCAGATCGTTGGGCACGTTTGCGTCGTAGGCGGTGGTCAGATAGGAAACGGCCATTCGCCATGGGTCGCGGATCGCGGTGGAGGCACCAGGGAGTGCGACCGAAGCGAAATGGCCAACTCGTTCGTAACCCACCAAATCAGTCACCAGGAATTCACCGCCCCACAACGTGCCATCGGGCCCGTATCCGTGACCGTCGAATGCCAATCCCAAAACCGGTTCGTTAAGCCCGTTCTCGGCGAGGCATGAAGCTATGTGCGCATGATGATGTTGGACGGCTAGCGTCTCCACTTCCTGATCAAGAGCCCACTTGGTGGAAAGGTACTCAGGATGCAGGTCATGGACCACGAGGGAAGGCCGTACGGCCAAGAACTGCTGAAGATCGGCAATAGTTTCGCGAAAACTTCGGAGCGCTTCTACCTGTTCGAGGTCGCCAAGATGGGTAGAGAGAAACGCGTGCTTGCCCCTGGCGATACAGACCGTGTTTTTTAGCTCTGCGCCTACGCCAAGAACGTCAATCCCCTCCGCTATCGACCGAGGAAGAGCAACCGGATTGGGAACGAACCCCCGAGCTCGTCGCAGAACCGTGAAAGTTGAGCCAAATCGTCGGACTATCGAATCATCAGCGCGCCTATGAATTTCCCGATCATGGCTGAGAAACGCATCAGCAATCCCGCTCAGACGAGCAGTTGCCTGGTGTTCGTTAGTAACAATGGGTTCATCGGAAACGTTTCCGCTTGTTACCACCAAAGGTCCCTCGAAGTATGCGGCAAGAAGATGATGGAGCCCACTTGAGGGCAACATCACTCCTAGCGTGTCGCACCCTGGAGCAACAAGCGCGCTTACCAAAGACGGATCGGAAGCGACGCTGCGGGCCAAGATGATCGGCGCGTGCGGCCCGAGCAAGGCCTGTTCTTCCTCGTCGTTAAGTTCGACCACGGTTCGACCCTGCCCAATCGAAGCGATCTGAATCGCAAAGGGTTTCTCGTCGCGATGCTTACGAAGTCTCAGTGTCTGTACGGCAGTGTCGTTTCCTGCATCGACGACCAGCGCATAACCCCCGATTCCTTTTATCGCCACGATGAGGCCCGCCCGGATCGCAGCAACAGCCTGCACAATTGCTTTATCATCAGGATGCATTGAAGGTAAGTCAACCGAATCCAAGGCGATCATTTCGTTGTCAAACGAACCTCCCACGGCCGAAGTAATCCGAATGGCAGCGTCGACATCAAAGAACGCACTTTCGACCGAGCCACTAGAAACGGAGTCCCCCTGTGACTTCGTTGAAGCCCAATCAAATCGGACGCGGGGTCCACACGCTCGACAGCTCACTGGTTCGGCGTGGAATCTACGACTGGTTGGATCGTTGTACTCAGCGGCGCACTCGATACACATGGCGAAATCCAACATCGTGGTGTTGGCGCGGTCATAGGGAAGGGCACGAATGATGGTGAACCGCGGGCCGCAATCCGTGCAGTTGATGAGGGCGTGTCGATAGCGGCGATCGGCGGGATCGTGCATTTCACGCAAACATGCGTCACACGGCCGAACATCTGCGGGGACGAGCGTTGTAGGTTGCGCGGAAGTTGAACTCGACCGTATGGCAAACCCCCTGCCGACAACGTCGGACGCAACCGCTACCGATTCACCCCTCACGGGCTCGACCACTAGGGACTCGGCCCCTAACGACTCAACCCCTAACGACTCAACCACGACCGACTCAACCACGACCGACTCAACCACGGCGAGCGGAGGCGGCGAGGATTCCAACCGACGAACAAGCTCGTCGACAAGATCGGTAGGTCCGGAAACCTCGATGAAGACCCCGCTACCGTCATTGGCTACCCATCCATCCAAGCCCAACTCGGTGGCAAGCCGGTGGACGAAGGGCCGAAATCCAACTCCCTGGACGACGCCTCGTACTCGAATCCGTCGGTGCGAATGATGATCGCGGTTCAGGCTGGCACGCGTTCGTCGATAAGAGTTACTAGGCGATTGATCTGTTCCCATAGCAATGGTGCAGTGAATTCATCAACGCGTTCACCGGCCCGGTCCGCGGTGGTCACTGCAGCATCCATAAGAATCACCCCAACCAACGGCACTCCCAACTCAGCACATTGCTGCTCAAAAAACAACGCATCGCCCGGAAGGTTGGCCTTATTCCCAATGGCGACACAACGCGCAATGCCAAGTTCTTCGGCGAGCGCAATCGTTCGAGCAGCGGTGACCACCGATTTGCGGCTGGGGTCCATAACGATCACCAAGATGTCGGCATGCGCCAGGGTTCCGCCAGATCGGCTCAAATGCTCAATGCCTGCCTCCATGTCAACAATGGTCACATCGGCCCTTGCTTCCAACGCTTCGCCCAAAAGACTGCGAACCGTCGAATGCCCACCGCACGTACAACCCGCCCCTGCCTCGGTGACGCGAAGCGCCGACAACACGGTTACCCCCGACGGCGTGAGTACCCCAAAGGTGTCAAAGAGTTCGTCGACCGCGTAATCGCCCCGGTTACCCACGACGACCGAACGAGGGAGAACAGGAATTGCTTCAGTTGCGGCCAAATCCAGCCCAAGGGACATGGCCAGGTTCGGGTTCGAATCAGTGTCGACAGCGACAACTCGGTATCCCAAACCCGCATATGTGCGTGCGAGCAACGACGACACAGTGGTCTTGCCGACTCCACCCTTGCCCACCACTCCAATCTTCAATCCAGGCTTCATCGTTCTCCCTTTGGTGTGCATTCTCATTTGATTTCTGGTGTGCATTTTGTTTTGTGAATTTCGTTCGTGGCGCACATAGATCATCTGCCACTACCTGTAACTAACATACAGAACCTGTTACCATCGTCACACACGACGTGAAAGGTAAGGTGCTGCAATGATCCTTTGGTGGATTGGAAATGCTGTCGCGCTATTTGTGGTCGTGCCGGTTGTAGTTTTACTCGCCAATCGGGTAATCCGGCCCGCTGTAGAAATCGATCGATACGCATCGGACATCCTCGTACACGGCGTTGGCTTATCCCTAAACCTTGAACCGGTACCGGCGTTGCTCGAAACTCAAGCCCTCGTGGCTACGGCCAAAGGCCACGCGGTTCGCTACGTAACCGCCCTCAGCCCCATCCTGTAAGTCTTCCCACGTCCCTAGGAGCACCACATGCCAGCTGCAGCGATAGTCACGCTGATCATTACCGCAGTACTCGTCTTGGCTCTGGTTTGGTATCTGGCGCAGGTTGTTCGGGTACTCACCTCGGTCAATGACACACTGGGCAAGGTCACGTTCGGCGTGCGAGCCATCGCACATCAAACCGAACCGGTTACGGGAATTGTCACAGCGATCAACAACGATCTGGGTGCAGTGGCTGGCGCCCTCGAAGCAGCGGTTGCGTCGGTCGGAAATACCGCCCAAGCCGCTTAAAGGAGAATCGAATGCTGTCTTTCGCATGTGCCGATGTGGGCGTCTTAGATTGTAAGTGCAAGGTAAGTGCACCCACCAAAGAAGAACTACTCGCCATCGTCGCCGACCACGCACTTAAGGTCCACGGCGTCGAACTCAATGGCACGCTTGTCAACTACGCGTTGACTACCGTCACCAGCTCCTAAACCGAAACGTGAACCGTCCGTGCGCATAGCGTTCATCGGTAAAGGCGGGGCCGGCAAATCTACTATCGGGTCCACCTTTGCCCGTCTGCTCGCCCGACGCGGAAACAACGTTGTCGCCGTCGATTCAGACCCAATGCCAGGCATGTGCTTCGGTCTCGGGCTTGGGGTCAGCGATCAACCCATCCCCGATGATGCCGTTGTCGAAAAGCTTGAAGGGCAACCAGGGGCTCGATTCCGTCTACGGCCCGGTCTCGATTCTGTGACTGCGCTAAAACAATTCGCCATGATCGGCGCCGACAATGTAAGGCTCCTGTCGTTTGGCAAGACCCGAGGTGAGTGGGGTGATATTGCCCGTGGTCAACACGCCTGGAGCCAAATCCTCGATGAACTTCCAACCGATGAATTCGACCTGATCGGCGATCTTCCAGGTGGTACTCGTCAGCCGATGACCGGTTGGGGTAAGTACGCCGATGCGCTCCTGGTAGTTGTTGAACCAACAGCGAAGTCCATTGCAACTGCAATCCGATTGTCCACATTGCGCGATTCCAAATGGAATTATCGCGAGGTCGTGGCCGTAGTGAATCGGGTTTCTGAGCCGGGTGATGCGGCCATGGTCGAACTCCGAACCGGGCTAACGGTTGTTGGCGCGATTCCGCTTGATTCCGAAGTAGGCGCTGCGGATCGATTGGGCCTTGCTCCTCTTGACGTTGCGCCTCATAGTTCCTTCGTTGAATCCGTCGACGCGCTCGTTAGCGCATGTGTTCTTAGATTTTCCTCTGATCAATTTAATTTCTCCGGAACGATTGTTCCAAAGGAGTCCTTCGTATGAGCTCACTCGCTACCTCGACCACTACCTCGACTGCACCCACAAAAACCCCTTCAACTCTTAGCGACCTCAGTGTGACCGATACACGTAGCGCTTCGTCTGAATCGGGACTCGGGACAAACCCTGAACGGTCGTCTATCAAGATCGCCGTTGTTGGCAAAGGCGGATCGGGGAAGACCACCACCTCTGGAATTCTCGCCCGCGCTCTCGCTCGAAGGGGCGTGTCGGTAGTAGCACTCGATTGTGACACTAACCCCAATCTCGGAATCTCCCTGGGAGTGGGCGACGATGAAACCGAACGGCTCGCCGCGATTCGCCAAGTGCTCGACGATGAAGGAATAGGGCACGCTCCAAGTTGGGATGAATTGATCGACCGCTTTGGAAGCGATGCACCCGATGGCGTTCGTTTGGCGGTGGTGAGCCGAATCGAGAACCCCGAACCTGGTTGACCTTGATGTGGACTTTCGCCCGAGCAGTTGCTCGGCTCCGCCCAGTTTGGTAGCACCGTAGTAATCGCCGACTTTGAAGCCGGCATTGGCACTCTCACCCGCCTTCCAACCCAGAGCATCGACATTGTGGTGATCGTCGTTGAGCCCACCCCTCGCTCCATTGATGTGGCGCAACGCGCATACGAACTTGCAGCCGAACGAGGGAGAGGACAGATCATTGTGGTGGCCAACCGAGTCCTCGATTCTGCCGATGCCGAACGCGTCGCCTCAGCGTTTCCCGGGCACGATCTCATACTCGTACCGCTTGACCAAGCCATTGCCGACGCAGATCGCATCGGTCGCTCACCCCTCGACACCCAACCTGACAGCCCCGCAGTTCATGCGCTCATGAGCATCGCCGATCGCATCACACTGTAGGAAGCATTTGTTGATGACCTCAACTCTTGCTGACGTCTATCCAAGCGTTAATTTAAGCTGAGCCCCGCTCAGGTGGGAATCGGCTCAGGTGGGCACAACACTTAACACGGTTGATGGGTTCAGCAGCTCAATCATCCC
>JAYUVJ010000483.1:0-2032 GCA_043754155.1 Acidimicrobiia bacterium | reverse complement strand
GATCTTTCGTGACGTGAGCACACCAGCCCGCTCCGCACGTTCAACCTCTCGATGCACCGATGCAAACGGGATCCCGAGGCGCTCCGAAAGATCCGAAAGACTTGTCTCGGATTCTGGATCCCCGAGGATCAGCGCAAGGAGTTCAACCTGCTGGCGGGACCGAAAAATGGGTAGCAATGGCGGGCTTGAAGTCTTCTCCACAACATGGATAGTAACATCCAGATTGTGGAGACTAGTACCCGAGCCGACAAGAAGCAGGGGCACAACACAATCGATGGTCCCGGTTTTGCCTGTCTCGAGTAGCATCCAAACATTGGATCGACGAGCAGAGTCACAAGTTGCGGGTGTCCGGAGCTGCACGCCGAGCCGCTAGTGCTAGTTCTCGATGAGCCTGGTGAACGTGCAAACGAGGGATTGTGGTGACCAGCTGAGCTTCGACAACCACTAACGCGCTTACCTACTTGTTTTCAAAAGCGGGAGAGGTCTTGAAGGTTGGCATCGGTGTCGCCGTAGTCTTGGCAAGAGTAGATCGATTGAGATGAGAGATGGGTCAAAACGCGTGTCTACACCCGACAAACCAGAAGCCGTCGTGTTAGCCGGGCCGAATGGTGCCGGAAAAACAACCATCTCTCCGAAACTTCTTGGCCCCGATATCGAGTTTGTGAACGCCGACATCATTGGAGCCGAGCTTCGCGGAGTTAACCCCGACCTCAAGGGAGCGGACTTCACTGCTGGACGAATCGTTTCAGCCCGCCTAACCACCCTCGCGTCGCAACGGAAGAGTTTTTGCTTTGAAACCAACCTCGCGTCAAGTGGTTTAGTTGGGCGAATCCAGCGGCTCGAAACCGCCGGTTACCATACCAACCTCATTTTCGTGGCACTCCTCGACGTAGAAACCGCTCTCGCCCGCGTTGCCGCCCGTGTGCTCGCCGGAGGACATGACATCCCAGAAGAAACAGTCCGCCGACGATTCAAAGCCGGATTGCACTACTTCTTCACGACCTACCGTTTCCGAGTCAGCGAATGGTCACTGTGGGACAACGGTTCTGACAAACCAATCCTGGTTGCTGATTCCGAAAACCAAATCGACAGTGTCTACGACCCGCAACGATGGGACCACCTCGCCAATCTCGAAACCCAAGCAGTCTCTTGATTATGGCAAAATATTGGAGTGAGTGAAATCCTGTTCGTCGACCACCCGCCGCAATCCAGCGCGACCTCAGAGGACGAAACTCAAAGGGCCGATGCAAGAACAAAGCGAAGGCTCGAACGGGCTCGAGACATCCAACAGGCCGTCACCAACGCGATCGATGAACACCGTCGGCTAGGTCACCCGATCGTCGTTTCACGCAACGGCAAAGTTCACTGGCTTCAACCCGGCGAGTACTAACGCCAAACGTCGAGAGCGGTAAACGTCCGGCGTGGTTGACCGCTCGTCCATTTCATGACGTAGGAATGGGCAACTCCGCAGGCGGAACGCGCGCCTATGAGTTCGCCCCAGCGAAAACCCCTAAATGGGCCAGATTGGACCAGCGTTCTCAGCGCCTAATTCCCGGGCTCAGGAAGCTGGCTTCGTACCGGGAGGTCACTAGGTCACAATCCCACTGCCACTCGCACACGCTTCGTAGCTTGTGCCGTTCGCTTGGCCTTGCGAATCTACAAATCCGGGAAGCAGTCGCCGGTGCCAAGATGAGCGAGACCGTTAAGTCAGCAATTCCATATGCGGACGTATCTTTGGACACCGTGTACACCAATTGCGTTGGATCGTCGACATGGTTAAGTCCGAGCCGATACCCCGAGTTCGGCCCTCCTGACGGCAACTTTGAAAGCCTCCGAACCAGCCCCGAGTTCGAATGTCCTCCGGGGGTTAAAGATCTTAGATTTCGAGCAGGTGTTCGAGTTCAGATTGATTTGCTGCGTTAAGGACCATCTCGCTGAGTTCTTTCAACCCACGATGAGAACTAGCCAAAGCACCCACAAGCCGCTCGCTGAGTTCACCGTGGCGCGAACGAGCAACCGTAAGGAGAGCTTC
>JAYUVJ010000482.1:0-2282 GCA_043754155.1 Acidimicrobiia bacterium | reverse complement strand
AGCAGGCCAGCCCAATCGGTTGGAGCCGTGTAGCCCTTTTCGGCGAAGAGGCTCTTGCGGTAATGAATGGCCCATGGATAGAAGTACAGCGGCACGAAGTACTGCTTGCCATCGAGGCCCGATGAAGCGCTCTTGAACCCGGCGCTAAGGTCAGGCAGGTTGGCCCAAACATCGGAGACATCGCCAACTACGCCTTTGGCAGCGAAGGCGCGCATGCGGTAGCCAGCGAACCACGACACAACATCGTCGGGCTGCTGGATATAGGTGTTGAAGTTGTCCTGGTAACCGTTGTGATCAACGGTGTTGATCTTTACGTTGACTCCAGTGGCGGCCATTGCGGCAGCAATTGCCTTTTTGACCTTGTCATCTGAGTAGTTTGAACCAAAGGTGACCTCGCCGACATCGGAAGCTGGGGCAGCGGCGGCAGCCGAAGTTTCAGCGGCCACGGCAGCGGTGGTTTCGGCAGCGACTGCTGCAGTTGTGTCGACTGCAGCAGCGGTGGTATCTGCGGCAGCGGCCGTGGTGTCAGCAGCATTGTCATCCTTGCTGCAGGCAGCAAGAAGTCCGCCACCTGCAACAACGGCAGCGCCGCCGATGATCAGGTTGCGACGGCTAATGGCGAAACCGGCTTCACTCGGGTTCGGTGAGCGATCGTTGTTGGACATGTTCTCCCCTTAATTTTTGAACGGATTGCGCTGCCGCAGCACAGTTAGGCGACATTGCAACAATCATTGCAGCACATCACAACCTCGGTGTCAAGCGTCACAGGTTCGGATTTGTTAGATTTTCGGCCTCGATTCTTCAATTCCAACAACTTTTGCTTCATTTTATGTGCGATATTGTTGTATTAACAGGGAGCCTCTACCTATGACAACAAGCAAGCAGTTCGCTGTTGAGAGCCAGCCTCTCGGTTCACCAAACTCCGCACTTGGAACGGGGGCGGTTCTAGAAGCGCTGTCCACCCGCGTTTTGGCACGTCAGCGTCACGAAACGATTTTGGCCGAGCTGCGCACGAAACGGGCTGTGAGAGTAACGGAGTTGGCCGTTGCGCTAGGCGTCAGCGACATGACCGTGCGTAGGGATCTCGACGTGCTCGAAGAGGCTGGGCTATTGGACAAAGTGCACGGTGGAGCCACAGCCCGAAGCGAACGCAGTGCCGAAGAACCCGGATTCGTGGTCAAATCGCTACGGAACACCCAGGAAAAGCGTGCAATCGCCAACGCCGCAGCCAAACTCGTCTTACCGGGCACAGCCATTGGCATAGCCGCAGGAACGACTACCTGGCAGCTGGCGTATCACTTGGTTGACGTAGCGAATCTCATTGTGGTCACAAATTCCATTCGGGTGGCCGACGTTTTCCATCAAAACGAGCGTGCTGATCGCACTGTAATTTTGACTGGCGGGATTCGAACTCCGTCTGATGCTTTGGTCGGCTCGGTTGCTGCCGCGGCTCTGCGAACCCTTCATCTTGACAATGTATTTATGGGTTCCCACGGCATGAGCGCCCGAGGCGGGTTTACCAGCCCAAATATGAGTGAAGCCGAAACCAATCGAGCGTTCATTGAGGCCTCTGATCAACTTGTGGTTCTTGCCGATCACACCAAATGGGACGTTACGGTGTTGAGTACCTTCGCGTCACTCGAAGACGCCGATGTGGTGGTCAGCGATACGCGATTACCGTTCGCAGCTATCGAGATAGTTCGGACTCGCAGCGGTCGTTTGATCCTCGCAGATCCCGATTCCGATTCGTCACAAATAGGCGATCTCACCTAAAGCGGATCTCCCGGCCTATTCGTGCAGGAACGCAACGACACTTGGCCAAGCATTTGGGTCTTGCAATAAAAAAAGGTGGCCGCCATCGAAGAGCTGCAAGCGTGAGCCACCAATGGCCTTCGCTAGAGCCTGTACGTTACCGACGGGGGCTTGTGCATCGAAGGAACCGCCTACCACGAAGGTAAGCGCACGTATTTGATTCAACTCCTGATACACATCGTGTCCTAAGCGCGCTTCAAGTTGGCGACGCGCCCCCATCTCGGATTGTGGGTCGTCATGATTGAGTGGCCTGTTGTTCTTCCAAAGCGGCATCAACACCTCGAACCAAGGCGCCAACATCGGGGGATCAACAGTCACGTCGTTTCGGGAGTCCATGATGGGTAGGGTGATGGCCAGGCGTTCGTCGGTGGGCAGGTCGTGCACTGAGAGCAGATCGAATGAGGCTCCGCCGTCGCCACCCGATGAGGTACAGGCCAACACCAACTTGTTCACGCGTTCTGGATGGCGTA
>JAYUVJ010000481.1:0-2643 GCA_043754155.1 Acidimicrobiia bacterium | reverse complement strand
GGTCACCCACCGGCTTGGGACGACGAATCGAAACGAGAACAAACCGGTGGGAACGCGTTTTGCTTGCATGATGATCGACACGAACGCGACTGAGACGACGATCGCCCTACGGTAGACAGACGGGAGATTCACGAGCCCCGGTGTGGTTTGTCCAGCTAGGAGGACGCCTACCAAGAGACATCCTCCTATGAAGTATCCGCAAGTGAGACTTAGGATGTGGCGTCGTCGCTGCTGATCGTGACGAACATACAGTCCGTGCATCCCGTTTTGTCCTCAGGTTGACCCGGTCGCGGCGATACCGGCTAACCAAGCGAAAACTGCGTAGTCGAGTCGCACGGCTATCCGTTGCATCCACATAGCCCGTAAGACGGGCACGCGCACAAGAACGGTCCGAACACTCGGCAATCGCGACAAAGCCCTGCTCCGTCCCCGTTGCTCCAGGTTCCGTTCGGATACGGACAGAGGTCGGTGCATCCGGTGTTGTTGCTGGTCGTGCACGTCACCTTGGCTGCCGGGCAAGTATTGCCGCTGCAACCGGAACAGTACAGGCCGCACGGCGGCGAACACACACCGGCTGCAAATGCGCGCTGAGGGAACACCATGGGGCCTGCCAATGACGCCGCAAACGCTACGCCAGCACCCTTTAGCGCCTTCTCAAAGAACGTTCTCCGAGACACTGCTCGACTAAACATTGACGAGGTTCGTTGCGTTTGGATATCGCGATTCTCTGACACCACATTCTTTGTTTTCATACTGTTACTCCTATTTCTGTTGTATTTCTCGAGGTTTGGATGCCAGCGGCATGAAGCGCGATTAGCAGTTCTTCTGGTGTGTGCAAAAGTCCACTTGCAGCGATCTTGCCATCGGTGTTGATGGTGTAAGCGAAGGGGGTGCCCGCTACATCAAGTTGATGTCCGTTCTTTTGATCAATCAGGAGCACTTGGTTTTCGTCAAGTTCGTGCTTAATTGCCCAAATTTTTGTGCGGCGCCGGTCTCCGAAGCTGACAAAGCGAACTGTTGCCCCATCCACTTGTTCTAGAACGGGTTTTAGATCCGGGAGCGTGCGTTCACACTCGCTGCAACTCGGCCCGACGAAGTAGAGAATGCCAGGCCAGTTCAGCGCCCTTATCTGTTCGGATCCTCCGCTCAGAGCTTCAAGGAAAACATCTGGTAGCTGCCGCCCGATCGGGATACCCGACTCGTTCACGCCTCGGGCCGTTCCCATCACGAAGATGCCGAGTTGTCGAAACACGACCGCCGATAGCACAAGGTTGGCTACGCCGAGAACTCCAATGACGCCGATCGCGAGCCAGGTCATGCCAGCTCCGGTCGACCGTTCAATTTAAGCGTGTAGTGGGCGACAAGTCCCGCGAGACGGTCCCAGAAAAAACGAACCTCCGCAACTAGCACCCAAAGAAAGAACGCTAGCTGGACGGACACGATCAACCCTAGAACCCGCTGGGGTGTTGTTGGAGCAGGAAGTTGGCTTACCGCAAGCGCCCCAAGGCAGAGCATTGCGTCTAAACCTGCGAGTCGAAGGCTCAGTGGCGTGGCCTTCCCGGCCCAGCAACCACATGGTGTTCCCTCAGGCACTCTGGAGCGAAGGAAAAGGACCGAGCAAGCCAGCACGGCGTAAGCCGCCGCAGCAATCAAACACCAAACTTGGAACGCCACGAACGGAAGTACTACTGAAATCGCGACTCCAGTTTCGACGAGCAACCACAGCCTATGAGTTCTCGCGCTAACTGGCAGACGCTGCTCAGATGGCTGCCAGAAGTGAAGCCATGCATAGGTAATGACCGAGGCGAGGAATGGAAGAAGAATTAGAGTCAAACCAACGGTGCTCATCGGTAGCGAATTTTTATGGCTGCGTCGATGCTTGCGAGTGCAAGATCCGCAACATCGTCTTCGTCCATCGACCCGATCAGGGCATAGGCCCTTGGTAGCGTTGGAAGATCAGCCAAGCAGACGAAGATGTCGCCATAGTCAGCTTCGCCATCGCTTACAAAAGCAACGTCGCCGCGGCGAAAGTTCCGATTCGGACGTAAGTGGTTTTGGGCTTCTATGGGAGTGTGATTGCCAGGCACTTCAAGTTGGACGTAAATTCCTGGCTCGTTTCTTGTGACCACTGCCCGCCTCGGAACGTATTGCCGGATGGTGTTCGCGTTTTTCGATATATCAACAGTCAACTCTGGCTTCATGAAACTCGACCTCCTGGTACGTAGATGGTTTTGGCTTCTCTTCTTTTCTCACTCGGTAAATGTCCGGGAAGGTGTGCTTTGTGACTTGCTTCACCCAAAAAGTTGCTGATCGGGCAGAAAGTTGCTCGGCCCGCTATATGGCGGGCCCCTTGCGGATCGCTTCTCGTGCTCGCCGTTTCACTCTGCACACACGCTGGCGGACTGAGGCTTGTGAGATTCCAAGAGCCAACGAAAGTTCCTCTGTGGTCAAACCATCCGAGGTCAGTCCGGACAGCAACCGCCGGTCCGTTTCACCTAATACCTCTAACACTTCGGTGAGACGTATCTTGAGCTCGTCGTTGCCTTCAGCAAAGTTCAGTTGAAGTGCGCCATGCTCGAATTCGTCACACAAGCGAGCCCAAGTACGAGTCCGTCGAATTTCCCCGCGAATCGTATTTCGCTT
>JAYUVJ010000480.1:0-2329 GCA_043754155.1 Acidimicrobiia bacterium | reverse complement strand
CGAATCATTGTTGGGAACTTGGAGAAGTAAAGACGTGCTGCGGTGCCTTCGAAGCCAAGCAGTGAAGCAGGAGACTCGGCCCATGAGGCAGAAGCAATTAGCTCCTGTAACGAGGACATGGTCGCAGCAGGCACGCCTCGCCCATTTCGTCGCAGCAATGTTCGGCAATTCCGGATCTTTCCGACGACGCAAGCACGAGCAAGAGATAAAGCTCGTTCTGGAGGTAAGGAGACTTGTTTCCGGCGAAGGTCAACGTTCTTAGCTGGTAACCCGTGAGCGATTCCAGTAAACCAACCTCCGTGACTGAACCACAAAACCGGGATCTCCCTATCGAAGCACGCTTTGAGTGCAGCAGTGGTCACCTGCACGTGGCCGTAAACATTGAGCTGCGACACATCGAGAAGCCGAACCTCCTCCACAGTTTCGGTCTTGTTTTTCATTCGTAACCGACCGGAAGCGACGGCGACGTTGACCGACTGATCAGTGACATAAACCGGGCGTGCATTGTCATCGCTGGGAATTAGTCTGCGCGCTTTGTGTTCTGATCGTGCGGCCAATTGGTTGACTTCATCCGGCAAACAAATTCCGACGAGTGAACACCGTGGACACTTCGGTGAGTCAATCAACGGCGGTGGAATATCATCCGCCCTCGCAACTGCGTGCAGTTCAAGGAGAAGTTCCAGAGTCCTCACCACCAACGTCTCATCGAAGAGCACCAAGACTCGCTCCTTCGTCTCAGCAAAGTACAGAAAACCCTCTGTGCACATATAGCCATTATCTTTGAGGATCAAACCTTGAGCACAAAGCTGCACGCGCTCCGGCTCATGCGCCCGTTCGGGATTGTCTGGCGGGCGACCCTTCTTGACGTCGACCGGCCGCACCTCGCCGTTCTTCCCCTCAAGCACATCAAGCCGAGCGATCAGCCCCAGACGATCCGAGCCAACAAGCAGCGACCGGGCTTCTTTGAGTTCGTCGGCATCGTCGGAAGCAGGTGCTCGTCCACGTTCGACGTCGACCGCACGATGCTGCCAACTACCCTCGGCCGTATCGGCATTGCCAACAAACTGTCCCTGCACCCATTCGAGGTGAAACAACCGTGGACAATACGCGAACTCATTGAGCATGCGCGCCGGTACGTGAAGTGGAAAATCGGTTGGGCCGCTGTCCGCCGTGTTCGTCATGAGAGTACTTAGCCCTGGGACGAGTTGACACTGGCGTTGGCATTGGGAGTGGCCGGCACGAAATGACCCAACCCGAAGTGCGAGTGAGCGCCGATCGAAATTGGCCCAGTCACCGGTTCGTTGAATCGCAAACGAAGATGGAAAGCTGGGCGGGAATCGCGCAGCCTTTCGTTCTTAGTGGATCGGTGACGACGAAAGTCCAATGCATGCAAGCCCTGAGCGCTTACCTTTTGAATTTCGATAGCAAATGGATCGGGAAGCCCAATTTCGGCTAGGTCCTTTCGAACGCTTGCCTCCAGGGATCTTGCAAACCGGCCATCTGATCGTAGGTGCCTTGGTGGGGCGTAGGGCGTTAAGGTCTCCCAGAGTGCTGACTTGGAGAAAACAGGAAACGCGGTTGGATCCACCGGCCCACAGTGCTGCAGGAAAAGGCCTACCTCCCGGAAATCAGCCAACCATTTTCGGTTGCGTGCGTTTGATCCGCTCTCGGTTCCTTCAGAATCGGGTGAATCAGGAAGGCTTGTTCCGAGAGTGCGTTTCGGTGCGAACTCGAGTTCATTCAGGGTGGTGAGGAACCGGGCGGTTGCTTCGTCGATCGACGCTGAACCATCCTGCCCGGGGGGAAGCCATGCTCGGATGCCAGTAAGAAATGGGCCGCTTGCCACAGGGAGGAAATAGATGTGCTCGTGGTGTCTTTCCGACTTTCTCCCGTTCTCCTTGCCGGTGATTCGCCAATCGAGATCGACGTTGTTGTTTTTACAGACCCGCAACACGTCTTGGCGGATCAACTCGCAATAGAGAAGAGCTGCGGTGAGCGGAACCTTGCCGCGGCCTTGGATCGACCATTCGATCAAATTGATCTTTTGCCGTTGTGAGGCGTTAGCTCGCCCTGGCTCCCAGTCCAGTGCTTGGTCGGCGAAGTAGTTGACTTGCTTTGACCCTGGGGGAAGAACGAAGCCTTGCTGTCGAAGCATCCACGGCACGAGCATCAACGAATCCCAATTTGTTTCTGCGGTGGGGCTAAGCATTCTGATTGGTCTCGCGTTTGTTTGCGAAGTGCCCGTTGTTGAAATGGTTCGCGAATCAGCGCTGGTCTTTGGCTCTTCGCCTTCAGGAAGCAAACGAGCTTGCACCACTGACTCAGCCCG
>JAYUVJ010000479.1:0-13693 GCA_043754155.1 Acidimicrobiia bacterium | reverse complement strand
CTGAGCCGATCTGAGCCCACTGATGCCTACTGGATAAGCGATAGTTTCGCCACGCGGTCGGCTTCGCTGATCACACAGTTTTCTTCCATGATCTGAGCGACGCGTTCTAGGGTGGCCAACGATTTTGGCTCGCGGATACCTTCAGTCACTCGAACATGCACAACCGGGCGATTGGCCAAACGTAGGTGCGGACGGTGAGGAAGATTCTTATGGGCCTTCCAAATCTGCTGAGCACCGCTGATCCCTACGGCGTGAAATGGGCAACCGGTTTGTGCCCAAATTTCAGAGACACCGGGCATCAAAGGACCAAGCACTTTGCCTGGTTCCATATTCGCAATTTTTCCTTCGGGCATGATGGCGCACGTCGTCCCTGATTGGATCGCTGCGATGGCAACCTTGTCTGCCCCGCTACCCTTTCCGCCTTCGATACAACCAATGGCCCGTAGGAACTGTTTAAGTCCGGGACGTTTAAAAAAAACTCTTCCGACGATAAATCGCGTGGGTCGACCAAGGCGGTAACAACAAATCAACGCGACGAAAACATCGAGCAAGCTGCGGTGGTTGGCTGCCAACAACGCAGGCTCGCTATCAAGTCCTTTTGCGTCCAACTCGATAGTGACGAACGGTTTTGACAGGGTTTCAAAAACCTTGCCGGCACGCATGAAATTCTTTTCCCAACTCACAAACAGCCACCCGTCTCCTAGTTAATCATTTTTGCCCGACCCTCCCAGTAGGGGGCTCGGAGTTTGAACTTCTGCAACTTGCCAGTGGCGGTGCGGGAGAGCTCAGTACGGAATTCCACCGATGTGGGGCATTTAAAGTGCGACATACGTTCGCGACAGAAATTGATGATGTCACGATCGGTTGGTACTTCAACGCCCGGGCGCAACACCACGAGGGCCTTGATGGTTTCGCCCCATTTTTCATCGGGAACACCAATGACGCAGCACTCAGCAACCGCAGGATGTCCAAACAGGCAATCCTCAACTTCGATGGAAGAAACGTTTTCTCCGCCCGAAATTATGACGTCCTTTTTGCGGTCGGCAATCACTACATACGCGCCATCCAAAAAGCCCCCGTCGCCGGTGTGGAAGTACCCGTCTCTGATAGCTTTGGCGGTTTCCTCAGGCTGTTCCCAATATCCTTCAAACACCACATTGCTACGTGCACATATTTCGCCTTCTTCGTCGAGTTTGATACTCACGCCGATTGCGGGTGCGCCAGCACGGGACAGGAGCTTCGCCCGCTCGGCAGGAGTTAGGTCGTCGTACTCGGCACGTGAACGGTTCATCGTCAGTAGAGGGGAGCTTTCGGTGAGGCCGTAGATCTGGATGAACTCCCAGCCCAACTCGGTCTCCACCCGCTCGATTACCGACGATGGAGGAGGCGCGCCTGCGACGACAATACGCATGAGATCACGCCCGGGGATGGGGGAACCGGCAGCGGCTAGTTTCGCGGCGGCATCGAGTGTCATAGCGACAACGGCAGGTGCACCGCAGGCGAAGTTGATGCCATGCTCGGCAATGCGATCAAGGATCACGGCGCCATCGATCTTGCGGATCACAATATGGCGGCCGCCCATGCCCGTTACCGAATAGGTCTGGCCCCAACCGTTGCAATGGAACATTGGCAGCGTGTGGATGTACACGTCACGATCAGATACCGACGAATGCCAACCAAATGTGGCGGCATTTGTCCACGCGTTGCGGTGGGTAATCTGTACGCCCTTCGGACGAGCCGTGGTGCCCGAGGTGTAATTGATGGTGGCGGTGGCGTCTTCGTTGGCAACCCAAGGCGTTGGTTCGACAGCGCCAGCGGGGAGGGGTGCGAACAACTCGGCGTCGGAAACACCATCGAGCACGATGATGTGCTCCACGGCGATGTCTTTCACTACGTCGTACTGCTCTGGATCAACCAACAACACCCGGGCACCGGAATGCTCGATGATGTAGGTGATCTCTTCTTTATTTAGGCGGAAGTTGATCGGCACCAGTACTCGGCCGTAGGTTCCTGTGCCCCAAAACGAGATCAAGAACTTGGCCGAGTTGGGGCTCACGATGGCTACCCGGTCGCCTTCGCCGATGCCCATGTCTTCAAGCTTGCGGGCCATGCCCCGAACGCGAGCGCCCATCTCTTTGTAGGTGATCGAACCAAGCGCACCTTGGGCGCCGGGCTCATCGACCACGGCAACGCGATCGCCGTATACATTCACGGCACGATCCAAAAAGTCGGCGACGGTGAAGTTGACCTTCATGAAGACACTCCTCTGCTTGCAAAGCAACTCAAAACTGCGTTTCAAAATCTACGAATAGCTGTGGCTGGTCAGCGCACGGCGAACATTCTGGCAGGTCGATGACGTTTGACACACATTTCGGGCTCCCCTTCGGAGTTTGCGGCCAGAAGGTCGAGAATTGCGCCAACCGGGCATAGAGGCCATCGGTCTGCAGCCGGTCCACAGTTCAAGCTGCGTAAATCATGGGATTGATCAAAGGTGGAAGAATTCGTGGCATGAGTTTTGAGCGAGTTGGTGTGGTTGGTGGTGGTCTGATGGGATCAGGCATTGCCGAGGTAAGTGCCCGTGCGGGAATTGACACGGTTGTTTTGGAAACCGATCAAGGTGCGGTAGATCGGGCCCGGGCTCGGGTTGAGACTTCGCTGGCTCGTGCGGTTCGCTCCGGCAAACTTGAGCAGTCGGGAATGGAACGTGCACTTAGTTTCTTTACGTTCACCACGGATTTTGAGGCCATGGCTGACCGTGATCTGGTAGTGGAAGCGATTCTTGAAAACGAGAACGCCAAGGTTTCGCTGTTCAAGAAACTCGATGAGGTGGTCACCGATCCACTCGCCGTGCTGGCCTCCAACACCTCATCGATCCCCATTATGAAGCTCGGCATGGCTACCAAGCGGCCTTCCCAAGTCATTGGGATCCACTTCTTCAATCCGGTTCCCGTATTGCCACTCGTCGAATTGGTGACTTCGCTGCTCACCAGTTACGAAACGGTGGAACGAGCGAATGCCTTTGCCGAGGTGACCTTGCACAAGCGGGTCATTCGTTCCAAAGATCGCGCCGGGTTCATCGTGAACGCGTTACTGATTCCCTACATTTTGAGTGCCGTTCGTATGATGGAATCAGGTTTTGCTACCGCCGATGATATTGACACCGGCATGGTCGAAGGTTGCGCGCATCCCATGGGTCCGCTGCACCTGGCCGACCTTATTGGCCTCGACACGTGCATCGCAGTGGCTGAATCGCTGTATACAGAATTTAAAGAGCAGCTTTATGCTCCACCACCTCTGCTTTCCCGCATGGTTGAAGCCGGGCTCTTGGGTCGAAAGGCCGGTAGAGGGTTCTTCGTTTACTCCTGATTCCCTTTTGTCGCCGAGACGATCTGAATTTGAGCGGTGAAGTACTCAAGCTGTGGTGCTCGGAAGCCGATGAATCACTATGGATCGGAATCTTCGCCAACGAATTTCCACTTCCGTTGTGTCTCGACTGTCGCTTCGGGAGACGGCGGGGAGTGTAGAGATTTCGCTTTCGTGGACAACAAACCGCAACCGCCAAAAGGTTCTGGGGTTCGCTGCGATGGCCGTGTCGTTGGTGTTAGTAAGCGCACCTTTCTTCTTGAACGTTGACAGCGATACGGTGGCCAAAGCGCAAACTGTGACCATTGATACTTCGACGACTACTGCAACCACTGCAACCACTGCAGAAGTCATCACCGAAATGACCCTCGCCAACGATGTGATCGTTGCCCTCAACGCAACTCGACATGGTGCGAACTCGACTCCTGTCGAACGCGATGAGCTGCTCCAAATTGGCGCTCAAGCTTGGGCCGCAAATGTGGCCGACAATGGAAATGTACGGACTGATCGATCACTTCGCATGTTACTGAATGATCGTTCAGCTGTAGGGGAGTTTGTTGTGGTGGCGCCGAGTCTTCCAATCGCCTACGACCGTCTTATGGCTAACCGCTCGCAGCAATCTCAACTAACCGACGCGGGGATGCGCAATATCGGAGTGGGCGTACATATATCCAGCAGCAAGACGTACCTAGTCATTCGTTTCTCGGCTTAGAGCCAGGCAGCCATTGCGCCGCTTTGTACCGCATTGTGCGGCTTTATGACCCGAGCGCTAAGGATGTAGGGATGTCAACGACCGGATCGGTGGTTAGGACCGGTGACCCCGGCGGCGGATTCGTGTCGGCAACGCGAATCTTGTCGACAATATGACGTTTGGGATAGTGCCGACGCACTGCAATTACGGCAGCGAGATGCGCCGACGTGTCAGCGGCACCACCTTCGATTACCAAGGACCCGTTGACAATGGAGGTTCGCGGCTTGGCGATCCCTTGCTCGGCAAGTGCAATCTTTGCCTTGTCTAGGGTCCCAGCAGCGGCGGCCTCACGTGCTATAAAAAAACCACCTCCTACAAAACCAAGCATTCCCGCGATCCACAACGTTGCCATCCACTTACGCATCATCGTGACTCAACTTGTCGGGCTCGGGGGGCAAAAACCGAACGCGTAAGGGGCAACTTAACCCGGTCGCCGTCGAGGATTCGGGCCTCACTACGGGCCAGCGCAGCCTTGGCTTCCCGTAACGAGTGCTCGGTTTCCGAAATCAAGGCCTCGGCTTTGGCTAAGGCATCTCTTAGGTTTTCGTTTTCGGTAAACAGGCTGAGGTCTGGACGGACGAGAATTCGCTCTCTCTCGGGGACAACTTTGGGGTTCGCGTGAACTACCGAGGTTTGTGGTGCCATCACATAGATACTGCGTTTTGAGCGGTACCCGAGGGCGAAGGAGAAGATCCCATTCGCCACGAGAAGGGCCGGTACGAGCCATGGAAGCCAAGCCAAATGCATAGCCACGCAAAGTAGTGCTCATCTGAGTGTTTTGACAAGCGGTTCACCACTGAAAATGGCTTCAATGAGCCATTTGGCCTACGGAAAAGCAACTCTCAACAGAGTTCTACCCGCGGCTTAGCATCCTTCGATTTTTGATTTTTGACTTGATGTAGTCGCGGTTCATCAGTGCAATCCAGTCGATCGAGATCGACTTGGGGCAAGCCTCTTGGCATTCTCCGTGGTTCGTGCAGGAGCCGAAATATTGCTCCATCGTTTCCACCATCGCCTCGGTGCGCTTGTAACGCTCGGCCTGGCCTTGGGGGAGCAAGTTGAGATGCGCTATTTTGGCGGAAGTGAACAGCGATGCCGCACCGTTAGGGCAAGCTGCCACACAGGCTCCGCAGCCAATGCATGCAGCAGCATCCATGGAGGCGTCGGCCACGGGTTTTGGGATGGGAATCAAATTGGCGTCGGGCGCTGATCCCGCAGCTGCGGTGATGTAACCACCGGATTCGATAATGCGATCAAACGCGGAACGGTCAACCATCAAATCCTTGATGATCGGGAAAGCGGTAGCTCGCCACGGCTCGATGGTGATGGTTTGCGCATCGTGGAACTTGCGCATGTGGAGCTGGCAGGTGGCCGTTGCGCCCTCAGGGCCGTGGGCTTGGCCGTTGATCATGAGCGAGCAGGTTCCGCAGATGCCCTCACGGCAATCGTGGTCAAAGGTGATCGGGGTCTTGCCCTGATCGTTGAGTCCTTCGTTCACGATGTCGAGCATTTCGAGGAACGAAGCATCCGTCGACACGTTTGGTGCTGCGTAAGTTTCAAACGCTCCGGTGTCGTTTGGACCATTTTGGCGCCAAACGTTGAGGGTCAAGTTGATGGTTTCGCCGTGGTGAACAGGCTTGGCATCAAAGGCGTCCATTTTTGGATCCATGGTGGCAGTCATTGCGGTTTTTCTTTCTCTACAAAAACAGATTCGGAAATACGGGGTAGTAAGCAGACTTACTGAAGTTACTTGTAGCTACGAACGCTGGGCTTGACGTATTCAAACGTCAAGGGTTCGCGCACTTCAACTTCGGGTTTGAGCGCCTCGCCCTGCCATTCCCACGCCGAAACGTGGCTCCAATTTTCGTCGTCGCGGGCAGCTTCGCCATCTTCGGTTGCGTGCTCTGCACGGAAGTGCCCGCCGCAGCTTTCTTCGCGGTTGAGGGCGTCTTGACACATTAGGAATCCAAGTTGGAAGAAGTCGTCGACACGAGCGGCACGTTCCAGTGATTGGTTCGTGGACATATCATCGCCGAGGACGCGGAGATCGGTTTTGAACTCCTCGTACAGACCGGGAATCGTGGCCATGGCTTTGGTGAGTGATGCGTTGGAGCGTTCCATGCCGCAGTTGTCCCACATGATTTTGCCCAGTTCGCGGTGGAAGTGATCCACGCTCTTGGTGCCCTTGATCGAAAGGTATCCACGGTAACGCTCGGTGGCCGCCAACTCCGCAGCTTTAAACGCCGCGTGGTTGGTGTCGACGGGCTTTTGGTTCAGTTGCGGAGCCAGGTAATCACCGATTGTGTACGGCAGAACGAAGTACCCGTCGGCCAGGCCCTGCATGAGCGCCGAGGCGCCCAAACGGTTAGCGCCGTGATCGGAGAAGTTCGCTTCGCCCAGTGCGTAGAGGCCGGGGATATTGGTCTGCAAGTTGTAATCAACCCACAAGCCACCCATCGTGTAGTGCACGGCTGGGTAAATACGCATCGGGGTTTTGAAGGGATCTTCGCCGGTGATGCGCTCGTACATTTCGAAAAGATTGTCGTAACGCTCCTGCACCTTTTCGCGACCCAAACGGGCTAGTGAGGCGCCAAAGTCGAGGTACACACCGTTTTTGAGTGGGCCGACACCTTGTTGCGCGTCGACCACCGTTTTGGCATTGCGCGAAGCAACGTCGCGAGGCACCAAGTTGCCAAAGGCTGGGTACTTACGTTCTAGGAAGTAGTCGCGCTCATCTTCAGGGATCTGATCGGCAGTGCGGGTTTCGTCGTTGCGCTTTGGCACCCAGATACGACCGTCGTTACGGAGCGATTCGCTCATCAGCGTCAGCTTGGACTGGAACTCATCGGAGCTAGGGATGCACGTTGGGTGAATCTGGGTGAAGCAGGGATTTGCGAATAGGGCGCCTTCGCGGTGGGCTCGCCAGGCGGCGGTCACATTGGAGGCCATGGCGTTGGTGGAAAGGTAGAACACGTTGCTGTATCCACCGGTTGCCAACACGACCGCATGGGCAGAGTGGGAGCTAAGTTCACCGGTACGCAGGTCACGGGCCACAATGCCTGCAGCGACGCCGTCAACCTTGACCACTTCAACCATTTCGGAACGGTTGTACAGCTTGACCTGACCGGTGTGGATTTGGGCGGCGAGCTGTTGGTAGGCGCCGAGAAGAAGCTGCTGGCCGGTCTGTCCACGGGCGTAGAAGGTTCGAGAGACCTGGGCACCACCGAACGAGCGGTTATCGAGCAGGCCACCGTATTCACGGGCGAAAGGCACGCCGGTTGCTACGGATTGGTCGATGATGTCGACACTTACCTGAGCCAAGCGGTACACGTTGGATTCACGGGCCCGGAAGTCGCCACCCTTTACGGTGTCGTAGAAGAGGCGGTGAATCGAGTCGCCATCGCCGTGGTAGTTCTTGGCGGCGTTGATGCCACCTTGCGCAGCAATCGAGTGAGCGCGGCGTGGGGTGTCGTGGAACGTAAAAATTTTAACGTTGTAGCCAAGCCCGGCGAGGGTGGCCGCAGCTGAGGCGCCAGCCAAACCGGAGCCCACGACGATTACATCAAACTTGCGCTTGTTCGCCGGGTTGACAAGCTTGACGCTGAATTTGTGGTTGTCCCAACGATCCTGAATGGGGCCGGTTGGGCTTTTTGAATCAAGTGTGCGGGTTTGCGTGCTCACGATGTTCACCTATGCGCTTTTGCTCGGGGGCTTATTGATGCGTGCTGCGGTAATGCAAACTGCGATGTTCCTTTGTAGTTGCTACAAATGGCATTCAGTTTTTGCTGGTCTGGGTGCTGCAGTTTGCGTCGTCGGGGGGTCATTGTGGATGAGCGGAATACCAACGCCCATGGCACACAAGCAACAAACGGTTACTTACCGACTACGCCGAGAAGCACGGCAACGGGGAACGAAATGTTTCCGGCCACAATGATTCCGGCGACACCCATAGCAAAACCCTTTCGGGCTTTGTTGAACCGTGGGTTGTTGATGCCCAGTGATTGAAAGAAGCTCCATGCACCATGGAACAGGTGGGTGCCCAATGCCAAGTTGGCCAAGATGTACAGAATGGCGACCGGCCAACGGCTGAGGCTGGAATCAATGTTGTTGTAGACCTCGCCTCGGGTCCACTTGCTTCCGGCAATCCCGCTTACACCCCAGGTGAGGTCAGCCAGATGAAAGAGGAGGAAGGCGAAGAAAATCATGCCGGAGTAGCGCATGGTGCGGCTGGCAAAGTTGGCGGCTACATAGTCCCGCTTGGATTTGTAGTTAGTGGTGCGGGCTTTGCGGTTCATCACGGTGAGGCTGAACGCCGCGTGCATATGCAGGCCGAATGCGCCGATAAGGCCCAAACGGGTGATCCACAGAAACACCGTGTGCGGGAGGATCGGTTGACCAAGATTGCGGAGAAACTCTCCGTACTCGTCTATATGGTATGCATACTTAGATGTCGCGGGCATGGAGCCTAGGTACATCTTTAAGTTGCCGACCATGTGTCCGAAAGCGAAGAGCACAAGGCCCACGCCAGTAACGGCCATCACGTACTTTTTGCCGACGGCTGAGCGGTAAAGCTCTACGGCAAAAGGGGTCTTACGGCGCGCGCCACCTGCGGTGAGCGAAACGTTTGCCATGGGTATTCCTCCAGCGCACAAAGCTGCGCAAGTGATGGGGTTATCGTTTTTACAGAAGTTGGAGCTTCCCAGCTTCTGAATCAGAGATGAGGCTACTTCTCTGTCGCCCCAAACTACAAGGTCGGTGCCGTCGAAAGGTCGCCCATCGAGTTATGCGTTACGAAGGACCCACCTTCAATCCACTCGACGGAATCATTCCCCTTCGACCCCGCACGATTTGGGTTTCGCTATTTGCAGTCGGAATCCCACCCAGGTTTGCGGTTTTCGACGGCGCAAAACATCCACCACGGCGGAGGAAGGCACCCAACCTTGGCTCCCCGTCACGTTCATGTGATTCATCGGCATGGGCCTACCGCTGACGACGGTGATGTACGACTGGTTCTTTAATCCCTTCGAACACCATTAGCGATGCATTCGTAGTTCGGCGCACCAGCGTGGGCGGGTGGTGCGATCGCTGTAGCTAGGGCCCCGAGGCAAGCCACTCCAAAGGCCACGCACACCAGCCTTTTCCGGTCGAGGAGACTCATTAGTCAACTGCCGCGCCGAATTGTTCATTCGTCAATAATTTGTTGGTCCGAGCCATTTGCTGAAAGTAAAAAGACGGAAACGCGCGCCGATCGGCGACGGGGTCAGCTGAGCACATCAGGGTGGGTCAAACGAAGCGGGCGCGGTAGCGGTTGGTGGCGGTGGCTTCGGGGTGTTCGAAGGTGAGGTCGAGGAAAATTTCGGTGACTGGGTCGGGGTTGAAGCCGATCAGGGTTTGATCGATGGGGAGTACTTCGATCGTTCGTGATGCCGCGTTTGCGGCCAGCGAGGCGTGGGCTTTGGCTGCGGGGTGGGCTGGCGAGGGGACGAGCAGGTTTACTGCACCAACTCGAACGCAGGTATCGGCACCAACGTCGCCTTGCCAACGCCAGGAATGTTCCCCGCCGGGCCAGTGCAATCGGGCCGACGTGATCCCTCCGCGCAACGCGTGACGAAGATCGGAAACTACATGCACGTCGAGAGCAAATGCATCGCCCACGGTTACTACTTCAGGCAAACGGTCGGCCACCACGATGACGGGATGACACGCCTCGCTGACAGCCTCGAAGGCCAATTTCGGTGCTCGGTCGTGTCCGAGAATGGACCAGGTAACAGCAGGGTGGTCGAGTGAATCGGCCAGACTGAAAAGCGCGAAACCACCGTTGGGTTTGTACTTGATGCGACGCATCTCCTCGATGGCTCTTCGCAGCAACTCGGCTTGATAGACCTGCGTGGCGTGCTGCCAATCGCTAAAGGTTTCGTAGTGGGCAGGTGAAACGTGACGATCAAAAAACGTTTTTTGTAACGAATGATTTCGCCCGAGCATGACCCAATCGAGATCAGGCCACTGCTCTGGTTGGCAAAAATCTGCGCGCGTAGGAATTGCTTGGGCGCCAAATTCACTCACGAAGCGGGCCATGCGGGGGAAGCGCCCGAAGAATTTGGGTAGGTCGCGTTCTTTGCCGTGATACCAACCGAAGTACAAATGCGAATCGGTGCCGCCGCTCAAAGGGCCAGGAAGAATTCCAGAGTGTGCCGTCACCGGACGGGATGGATCAGCCGTACTAAGTGCTCGATGTATTCCAAAGTCGAGGACGGATTTGTTCCACGTTGGCAGTTCTTGGAGTGCCAAATACTTACCGACCATCTCGGCTAGCCGTTTTGGTGAGCCATTCAGAACCGCTGGATCGAGATCGATAGCGAGTGGTTCGTTGTGACCGCACCAGGTGATCACGCTGGGATGGTGGCCGAGAAGATCAACGGCTTCGCGCGCTTGGCGGACCGCTTGTTTGCGAACCGATCGGGCATAGCCCCACTGGAGCGGCATGTCTTGCCAGATACACATGCCCGCTTCGTCGGCTGCGTCGTAGATAGCAGGATGGGAAATGTGTGCGTGGAGGCGCATCAGATTGAGCCCAGCCTCTTTGGCCAAAGCCACATCGTGTGCCAACTCGGTTGGGGTCGCCTCGCCGATAGCCATTCTCGTCGGCCCCAGGTTTGCGCCCTTGAGATGGAGGCGTTCACCGTTGATTTCGAAGATGTAATTCTTCATCCGTACTTGGCGCAGGCCGATGCGGAGCTCACGGGAATCGGAGATTTCGTCGTCACCAACAACTACGGCAACGGCAAGATCGGTCATCGTAGGTGTACCTAGGGAATAGGGCCACCAGAGTTTTGGTCGTTCCACGGTGACTCGCCATTCGATGCGGTTGTCACCTTTGGCAACACGGTGCTCGGCTTCATTAAGGGTGCCGCCGATGTTGGTGCGCAGGGTGATGGTTTGCTGTTCAGTGGCGTTCACAACAACCCGGAGCAGTACCTCTGCTCGTTCGGTGGAGGCTTCGGTACATACGGCGCGGAAGTGGCGTATGCGCACCGGGCCGGATTCTTCGATGGTAACCGGTTGCCAAATACCGCCGGGATTCCAATCGGGATGAATGCAATCCCAATGTTGGAAGACCCCGGTCAGGTTACGTTTGGACTTTCGATCACGCTGTGGCGCGCAGGTGACTTCTACGGCGAGGGTGTGTTCGGATTGACCATCGTCGCCCGCACCCAAGGCTTCAGTGATTTCAAACTCGTGAGGGCAGAAGTAGCCCTCGGTGTCGCCCACATAGGTGCCATCGAGCCACACGTCACCCTGATAGAAGATCCCGGCAAATCGTAACCATGAGCGACGGCCTTCATCGGGTTGCTTGGCTTTGAACGTGGTGCGGAGTAACAGCGGTGAGTCGTTCTCGGCGAATGCTGGGCTCGATCGCCAATGTCCCGGAACCTTTAGGGTTTCCCATCCGCTGGTATCGAAGGCAGGATCGGTAAACACCCGTCGCAATTCATCATTGGCAACGTGTGCTTGCCAGGTTCCACCCAAATCAATCATCACCGTCGAGGCTATCCAATGCCGCGAGGGAAACGGAGCCAGCGGTTGCGTGTCGTCACTGGTAGCGGTTGTTTGCCCATCGGCTGAGGGTTATGCGTTGGTTGCCCACGACGCACACAACCGACCGCCAAGCCGGACCGGACGCACCTCATGGGAAGGTTTGAATGGCAAACGTGACGGCAAATTCTCATCAAGGAGAAAGCCGTTCATGCCACTTGTTGGAAGGTGAAATGGTTCCCCAGAGCCTTGAGGAATGCAGCAGCGCTGCGAGCACGTCTTTCGACTGAGCCCGGGAAACTCCCGCCAACAGATCTTCAATGCTGTCACCTGCGCCCAAGAATTCCAGGATCGTTTGCACCGTAATCCGAGTCCCTTGATTACTAAAAGGTGAGAAGTCTTAGTCAAATATCTAGTAGTGCGGCGACATTTCGTGTTTACAGAATCGTCATTTCGTGCCTAGAATGAGGTCGTGGACGTTGCCCGTCGGAGCCTTGCCACCGTCGAGGAGTACATCGGTGAGTTTAGGGCCGTCGTTCTGAGCGGCCCCCGCCAGAGCGGAAAAACCACACTGCTCGAGCAGCTTCGCCAGCACCAGCAAGGCGTTGGTGTCGAGATGTCGAACCGAACCTTTGACGACGCAACCGAACTCTCGGCTGCCATTGGCGACCCCAAAACCTACGTTGAGCAGCTTCGTGCCCCCACCGCAGTCGACGAATTTCAGCGGGCCGGCGAACCGTTCCTCCTATCGGTCAAAATGCGCCTCGACAAGGATCGGTCGCGAGGTCAGCTCGTGCTGGCTGGTTCTACCAGTTTCCTTACGTCAAAAAAGGTCGCAGATTCCTTGGCCGGACGGGTCGGGATTGTTGAGCTCTGGCCCTTCTCGGTGGGTGAAGCAACCGGTCACGAAGAGCGATTTATCGACCGCGCGTTTCATAAACCCGATCAGTTTCATCAGCTCACGTACCAACATCTGTCAAGAGCCGATGTTGCCGAACTCATAGTTCGCGGTGGCTTCCCCGAGCCACAAGAAATGTCCACGCGCGCACGCACGAACTGGTTTCGCTCGTACCTTGCAACCATCGCCACAAAGGACGTGATCGAAGAAGTCGGTGAAGTTCGCAAACTCGCCGAGTTCCGTCGCGTGCTTGAACTGGTCATGGCTCGCACAGCACATGAGGCCAATGCCGCAGCAATCGCCAGCGACGCGGGGATACATCCAACGACGGTCGCCCAACATGTCGAGTTGCTCCGCAATCTGATGGTTGTCCATGAGCTCCCGGCGTGGGCATCGAGCGCCACGACAAAGGCGAAGCGTCATCCGAAGAGATACGCAGTGGACACCGGACTTGCCGCGTCGGTTCTCGGAACTGACGTTGCCCGCCTTAGCGACGTTAGGTCTCCGCTATTTGGGCAGTTGCTGGAAACATTCGTTATCAACGAGTTAGCCAAACAACGCACGTGGGCCGCGACCGAGGTTCGACTCCACCATTTCCGTGACCGCGACGGTGCCGAGATCGATGCTCTCCTGGTGGGCCAAGGCGAACAACTTGTCGGAATCGAGGTGAAGAGTTCAGCGAGTGCGGTGGTCTCCGATGCTCGTCACCTTGCATCGTTTCGTGACCGTGTCGGCGAGCGATTTGTGCATGGCTTTGTTATCTACCTCGGTGATCGAGTTGTCGGCCTCGGGCCACGCCTCACGGCCGTTCCGCTGTCTTCACTCTGGGCGATCTAACAGCACCAAGCACCCACCGCTTCGGGCTTGAGGGCAATTCGCCTCGTGTGGATTCCCGTCTCAGAGAACCTCAACCTCCGCCCCGTTAACGACTGCGCCGCCCGAGGCAAGGCACCATGACGAGTAAGCGAATTGCCACACCGAGAGAGGAAGTAAAACATTAGAACGCCAACCCCTCCAATGGTGTCCGCAGCCCCACTAAAATTCGTGACGACGCTTGCGATGAACAGCGCGATGGTCGTTCTGATCCTTCCGACATGGCCATGAAAGGCATGATGCCGTTTCGCTGGGACGACAACTACGGCGACCGT
>JAYUVJ010000478.1:0-4816 GCA_043754155.1 Acidimicrobiia bacterium | reverse complement strand
GTGCCGACGGGGCCGACGGGGCCGAGGAAGTTGGCGCGGGTGACGCCAGGTCGCTCGCAGGTACCGTGTGCGCGGTGCTGTCTGGAGAAGCGTTAACCGACTTCGTCGCTGGCGATAAGGCGGTGGCTTGCGAGCCAGTGTCGATCACAGTATGGCTATCGCTCGTGGTTTCAGCACTTCTGCTTGTCACTACTGCAGTTTCGGTCGCTGCCTTCGTTGCTTTGGATGCAGGTTTAGAGGACGAGCTACATGCGCCAAGTAGGGCGGCCGAGCCAAAGAAGGCCACCCCCACCATTTCGGCCAGCCACCGTTGGTTCCAAAGCGTGAATGATGATGATGACGATGGTTTGGTTTTCATAACGTCGCTCCTTGAGGAATCGATGGTTGATTTTTGATTGCTCGGCGCTGGCCGACGATGAGAAGTACGGGCCATGCAAGAACCCAGGCCAAGTCGGTCCACACTCTGGCCATGAGCCCACCGAATCCAAACGGTCGATAGCGTTCTTTTACGTCGGCCATAGCAAAGGCAAAGCGCTGGTAATGCTGCGCGAACGAAAGGTACTCAATACGCGTACGTACCGTTTCGAAAACAGAGAAATGGTTCAAAACAGTGGTTTCGTCGGCACGGTTTAGGCCCAGCGCTTTGAACAAACCACCGGGCACCTGGTTATCAGAATCGAGAGTGTCACCGATTTGTGGAAACACCAACACGATGACGAGCCAAACACACAACGCTATGAACAGACCGTTGATGGCGTTCTTTGATCGAGCCGCAATGAATACCGACAGGGCGTAGAACCCAGTCATATAGATGATCGAGGCGAGATACGCGAGAGACAGCTGCCCCAGTTCGCCATAGTTGATCCAGTCATGGCCGATCACTCCGATACAAACCACCCCGGCAACTGCTGTGACGGCAACGAGCGTGGCAAACACCGCAACCGCGCCGAGCAGATTTGCCGTGGCGAGTTCACCCCCACTAACCGGTCGTGAGCGCAGGAGGGGCAGCGTGCGGTTGTTGCGTTCTCGTGACACGCTCAGGTACCCAAGCGCAATAGCGATAACCGCACCGATGATCTGGAGGTACTCAAACGCACCTCGTAGCAACGACATTGCAGCGAGCGGCGAGGGAGCGATACGGGCGAGACCGCTCGCTGTCGCCGCCGCTTTGTAGGCCTCATATTCAGCAACCTGGGATCGGTGCGTGACCGAGGCAATGAACACTGAAGCGATCGTGACGGCGACCAAAATGGCAAGAAGTATGACCAGGATGCGGCTGCGTGTTGCGGCGCGGTACTCGTGATTGACAAGGGCGGCCACGCGTCTACGTGAACCATTCCGTGGCGAACTATCGAGACGAACGCTACTGAGACTCGAATTAAACGCAGGCGTTCGTTGCATCGCAGGCGCGACAGATCCGTCTGATTGGTCGATTGCACTATTCATCGGCGCACCTTGCATAGTCGTGAACGTTGATTAGCCATGCAACGATCAACGCAAGTATTACGAACGATCCGAAAATGGGAAGCGCGCGTGCAATCGTGTGCCCGGTAGATTCAGCAGGTGAGGTTGCGAGTATTCGTCCACTAACGGCTTTAAATTGCTCGGAAACTGAAAATGGACGAGCCTTCGAGGTGATCTTGAAAAACCCTTGTGATGTACTAATCGGATCCACGATTGGATTAAGTGACTGTGATGGTCGCAAACCCGATGTGAACTGAGGAATCACGAACGTGATGACTAGCCAGGTTCCCATCGCCGTGAGTAGTCCAAGCGACCGTCGATTTGTTGCGAGCAGGTTCACCATTCCAACCATTGCGAAGAGCATCAGGTAGACCCACGAGAACGCAAAGAATCCAAATAGTCGCACGATGGCGCCGCCAGATGGGAAGGTACGATTCACTGCGACTAACGCCGCGATACTTACGCCAACACAGCCAAGCATTCCCGCACCAAGGATCGCGGCGACCGACACAATCTTCCCAGCAGCAAACTGCAGTCGGGTGATACTGCGGGAGAACACGAGCCGACCGATTCCGCCAGTGCCGTCTTCGGCCACCACGAGGTGACCCAACACCAAAGCCACAAGTGCGCCAATCATGGTTACGTAGATGATTTCGTTCGAGAGCAACGACAACGTTGGTTTGAGCAGGAACGGGTTTGGCGGAGAAGCTAACCCACGGGCGTTGAGAAGCTTCACCGATTCGTCAAAGACTCCACTAATCGTCGTTCGACTTGCCCAACCCAACACGCCGGCAAGTAGGTTCACCCCAACAATCGCACCCAGCAATGTTGCGAGTACCCGTCGGCGCCGCAACGCCACAATCTGATGAACGGCAATCGTCGAAATCATACGGGGACCGATTCCATGCGCACGTAGATATCTTCGAGCGACCCTTCGTTTGGAAACTGACGGGTTGTCGCCTCGATCGAGTCCTTGTAGATCAACTCGCCGTGATTCAGTACACCAATCGTGGTGCACACCTTCGCTACTTCACTAAGCAGATGGGTGTTCATGAACACCGTCATGCCAAGCTCGCGGTTCAACCGCAGAATCGTTTCACGCAATTGACGAACACCAAGTGGGTCAAGGCCCGTCGTTGGCTCGTCGAGAAACAACACTTGGGGTTTGTGCATGACCGCCTGTGCGATCCCTACTCGCTGACGCATGCCCGAGGAAAACGAGCCGACACGCCGATCGCCAAGGTCAGAAGCATCCAGAAAGGCCAACGTTTCCTTAGCCGCCACCCGAGGTTTTGCGAGTCCCGACAGTTTGGCGAAGAACTCCAGGTTCTCCAACGCGGTGAGGTGCCCATACATTCGCACCTCCGATGGCAAGTAACCGATGCAGCTGGTCACCTCACTTCGCTGCGCCACAACGTCGAACCCGCACACCGACGCAGACCCACCTGTCGGGGTGATCAACGTCGTAAGAATGTTCACTGCCGTGGTTTTACCTGCGCCGTTGTGGCCGAGAAACCCAAAGATCTCACCGTGCTCAATACGTAGGTCAATCCCTCGTAACACCGGTTCGGTATGGTAACGGTGCGCCAAACCCCGTAGCTCTATCGCTGGACCGCTCATACGGGCCTCCTTGGGCTGAGATGCTGGACCCGATCGATCCAGTCCCATCACCCTAAGAAACTGCCCGCCAGAGCCAACCCAGAACATGGCCAGAACTCCGCCAGAAGTTCCAAAATTGCAGCGAGGCCACCACGGCCACGGTGACACGTGGACACTTTTTGGCTAACAGCGGCGCTCACCTGAACCCTCCCCTCGGCCGCAAAATTCGCCAAAGGTCAACGTACGCCAGAACCAGCTCCTCCCATACAGAGGAGTCGCAGGGCATGGTCGACCCGCTTCCGGGTTGCAGAACTTAGCGGCGTGAAACCTCAACGTTGGCGACGGAAAGCAACGATTCGACACAATCTCGGAGGGATACGTCAAGGGGGCGAAAGTTCACGCTCGTCGCTGCACGTATTCGATCGTTACGAAGTATGCAACCCGCCCAAATGGCACGGAACTCGGCCTCCCGACTTTTTATTCGCTCAGGCGAGGGATCCACGTATTCAGGAACACGGAATCGCAGCTCGGGAAGCAAACGGTCGATGTCGGCACATATGACTTCCATCGGTCGCGTCTCCGTCGACACCGCGATATAGCGTTCGCCGTTTGCCACCTTGGGGCTTTCCAGCAAACCAATGTGACAATCCGCATCGTCACGCACATCAACGGTCATCCATGGCCGATACGGACCATTGCCCTGATGAATCTCACCGCTGCCCTTCAGCATGTTCTCAATAAGGTGTTGCCATGGGCCCATATCCTTTTGATGTGCGGAGAGAATCGGGCCGACGTTGTCACCGGGGCAGCAAGTAATGGCATCCCAACGTCCGCTCAGCGCAGCAGCATCAGCGAACGCCCGCTCGGCCAGCACCTTGCCAATCGAGTAACCCTGACCGCGCTCAGGAGTCCGCTTCGGATTCGATTCGTCGGGATACCGATCCTCGTCGATAATCGGACGACGAACCAGTTCGTTTATGTCGGCTTCGGACAACACCGCAGCAATGCTTGAGGTGACCACGACACGAGTGACCGAGCCGGAATTTTCGATGCTGGCAATAATGTGATCGCAGGTGCGGCGGATGTACTCCACATCCTCATACGTGCTCACGTGGGAGATATGACAAACCCCATCACAGCCTTTGAACACCTCGTCAAAACAGCCGAGCTCATTGAGGTCGGCATCGTGCAGCGTTAGACGCCCCGAAACAAAAGCAGGCATGGCCTTAAGGAAACCAACCCTCAGCTCGTCATTTACAGAACGAACGCATCCTCGTACTCGATAGCCACGATCGAGCAAACCTTTGACCACCCACCCGCCGATGAACCCCGCAGCTCCTGTCACTGCAACCGTGCCGTTCTCGGGGATTGGTGGCATTGCTGACCTCATTCGTTTGCGGTCGACGACGCTCGACTCCGTAACCTCAGCGTAGAAGTCAAAGCACGTTGTGTCGAAACCCCTTTTCCAAACGCGGGCCAACAACCAATCGTTGACGTGTCGAATTGCTAAATTTGCACTTGGCGAACGCTCTGAGTGGCCACTAGTGTGTAGCGTTCGATCACCTTTAAATCACCTTACGAGGAAAACAACAATGACAACGAAGACGAAACTTCTCGCTGGCGCCATCGCCGTTTCAGCACTTCTTGGTTCAGCTGGGGTTGCCATTGCTGCGATTGGCACCACGGTTACCGGCGGCACTACCTCTTCGCCACCAGCTCAACTGAGTTGTCCGGGCGGAATGGTTCGGCTCGG
>JAYUVJ010000477.1:0-11295 GCA_043754155.1 Acidimicrobiia bacterium | reverse complement strand
TCTGACGCATCAGCATGCGGCCAGGGCACATACTTTTCGTTGAACGGTTTATTCCTGGTTGGACGTTTTTCAAGGAATGTCTGGTTCCCGATTTCCAAGAATTGTTTGGAGCAGTCCGGACAGAACTCTTTCAAGTTAGAGGGAGCAGCGAAGCCGCAAAGAGTTGCGCATTCGTTTTAAAGTTCTCCGTTTAGCGTCGCCGATGCGTCTTTGACGTCTACCCACCAGCCAGCACTAGCGATGCTAAGAGCACCTATGGCAAGGATCGTGGTAACTCCCTGTAAGACCGTAATGTTTCGCAGGCCTATCCGGTCGGCCAGGTATCCAGCGAAGGTGACCGCCAAAGCGTAGGGCCCGCCGAGAGCGACGGAGAAGATAGCCAAAACCCTGGCCCGTTTTTCCGAAGGCGTGTTTCGTTGCAGCAAACCTTGACATCCCGTCAGTACGGTGAAATAGCAACCCCCGATTATTACCAGCGCTAAAGCGGCGATGGGAGTGTTCGGCGCTCGTCCGTACAGCAGGAGGGCGGCGGCGAGTAAGCCGAAAGCCCAGGCGATGGCCAGTTTGCGACCGATTCGTTCAGCAACACTTGCAGCAGTAAGCACACCTACTACTGCTCCGGCGCCTTGCGCGGTGACGAAAAGCGAAATCGTCTTCGGTCCGCCACCGAAAACGTTTTGGGCCACGATGGGGATAAGGCCGATGAACGGTCCTGCGGTTGTGGCCAGGATAGCGACAAGGATAAGGGCCAAGCGATTTTCGGAGACGGATCGGATAGCGCTTAGTCCTTCAGTGATTCGGTTCTTCACGGAATCGGCTATTTCGGATCGTTTAGGTTGCGGAAGCTGGATGAAAAACGCCGCGATAAGCATGAAGGCGAAACTGGCAGCGTTGGCACTCACCGCCCATGCTGGACTGGTCGCGCTAATGAGCAAACCGGCGAGGAGCGGGCCTACGATGCGTCCGCCATTCCAGGATGCCGAACCCAAAGCTACGGCAGCTAGGAGATCTTCTTGGGGAACAAGGTCGGGCATAATTGCTTGACGGTTCGGTAGGGATAGCGCAGCGGAGCAGCCTTCGAGAAAGAGCACGCTTGACAACAATGCTGGGCTGCGATGACCAGTGGCGATTAAGGCAGCGAGCACAACAGCCAAAAAAAAGTCAAACGCCAAGGTGCCAAGAAGAAACTTTTTCCGGTGGACTCGGTCGCCAATAAGTCCACCTACTGGCGCCAGCAGCGCCATAGGAACAAACGATGCGGCGGCGGCTAAACCCAAGGCCGCTGCCTTTTTGGTGTCCCGAGCCAGTATCGCACCCACGGCAATGGTTTCCATCCACGTGCCGATATTCGAAACCAGATTGGCCGACCAGAGCAAGGTGAAGTTGCGATGTTTAAATGGTCGGAATGCAGCAATCACGGCTGACCACCCTAGAGCTGAGTTTGATGATGAGCTGCGGTTCACGAGTCGGGGGCGAATCCGATTAGTTTTCTTCGCCATGGGAAAACCCTCTGTATATGAAGATATTCACGAAATGGTCTCGTTTGATGACCCAAACGAGGCGCGCACATGGGTGTTCGACGTGACGTTTTTAGCCAGCAACTACAGCTGCATTTTTGGCAACGGTTGCAAAGGTGTTTATGCAGAAGATGCCACGGAGTTGTCACAAGGTTGCTGCACGCATGGCGCACACCTGGTTGACAAAGCTGATCGTGAAAAACTGGTGGCCTTCGCTGATCGGCTCACTGATGAACAATGGCAGTTTCGCTCGGTGGCACTGATACGTGAAGCTTCGTTTGTCAAACAAATTTCCAAGAAAAATGATGAGGGCGTACACGTCACCCGGGTGCACGATGGGGCTTGTATTTTCCTGAACCGCCCCGGATTCGATGGCGGCGCAGGTTGTGCATTGCATCGTGCTGCACTGGAGGTCGGAGAGCGACCGCTGGATTGGAAACCGGAGGTTTGCTGGCAGTTACCGCTTCGCCGTCTTGACGATTCTGACCCTTATGGACACGTAACTTCTACTATTCGCGAGTGGAAGCGACGTGACTGGGGCGAGGGTGGTGACGATTTTCATTGGTGGTGCACCGATTCGTCGGAAGCCTTCGTAGAGAAGCGCCCGGTGTGGCAAACCATGGCCGATGAGATCGAAGCGATGACCGGGCCAGCGGTCTACGCGAAGCTCGCAGCGTTTCTTCGGGCTCGCTCCAAGCAATCCAACGTTACGTTTTTGCCGCACCCGAAATCGCGTAGCTAATAACCCTCGGAATAGTTACTTGTTGGCGTCGTTGAAGCCGATGTCCATGGTGGTCCAGGCCAAAGTTGCGCACTTGATGCGTGTGGGGAACTTCACCACGCCCTGCAGGGCTTCGAGATCGCCGAGCTTCACTGGTGGAGCATCGGTTGCATGGTCGTGGTGGGCGTGCCTGTCGTCGGCAGCTTCATGGGCAGCATCGTGACCGGCTTCGCGGATGTTCATCATGGACTTGAAGGTGCGGATCAGGGCACGTGCTTCGCCGACGGTTTTTCCTTTTACGGCTGAGGACATCATTGAGGCGGAGGATTGACTGATGGAGCATCCAACGCCGCCGATCTTGATATCAGTCACGATCGCATCGTCGCCCTGTCCATCAAGTAATAGGTACACCGATATTTCGTCACCACAAGATGGGTTGACGCCGTCGGTCTTGGAGGCTGGCGCTTCGAGCTCACCTTTGTTACGAGGATTGCGGTAGTGGTCGAGGATGATTTCTCGGTAGAGGTCTTCAAGTCCGGCCATGTCGATGTTCCTTTGTGTCGTTTCTCAGCTTGTAGTGCTAGAAGGGTCTAGAAGGTGTAGTGCTCGAAGTTTGGTGCTGAGCGTTGCTGCAGATTCAGGAATATATAGTTGAAGGACAGTCGGATTTGCGGCCGGAGTTCGGCTAACAGAACATCTCGCCAGCAGAGGCTAAGGCATCAGCGAGTGCGTCTACATCGGCTTCGTCGTTATAAAGGTAGAACGAGGCGCGGGCGGTGGCTCCAGCATTGAGGACCCGCATCAGTGGTTTGGCGCAGTGGTGGCCAGCTCGTATGCACACATTGTGTTGATCCAGTACCTGGCTGATGTCATGGGGGTGGATCCCTCGAAAGGCAAACGAGAGGGTAGCGCCGTGTAGCTCAACATTTGAGGGTCCATAAATAGTTATGTCATCCCCAAATCGGTTGGTGAGCGTGTTGAGAGCGTATTGAGTAAGAGCCATTTCGTGCTGGCGGATGTTAGCCATGCCTATCGCGCTCAAATAATCAATGGCTGCAGCCAAACCAACGGCTTCAGCAATAGGAGGAGTTCCGGCCTCGAACTTATGGGGGACTTCGGCGCAGGTAAAACCGTCGAGGCGTACATCGGTGATCATATTGCCGCCCCCTTGGAAGGGAGGCATAGCTTCTAGTAGATCCGGCCGTCCCCACAGGATGCCTAAGCCGGTGGGGCCGAGAAGTTTGTGTGAGGAGAACGCAAATAGATCTGCGCCAAGGGCTTGCACGTCGGTGGGGCCGTGGGGAACGGATTGGCAGCCGTCAACAATGGCAATCGCTCCAGCCGCGTGTGCAGCGTCACAAAGTAAGCGCACAGGGTTTATTGTGCCGAGTACGTTGGACATTGCGGTGAACGACAAGGCTTTAGCGCCGTTCAGGAGCTCATTAAGGTTGGCGAGATCTAATTGGCCGTCCTCCGTTAGTCCTATCCAACGAATTTCGAAGTGACGTTCTGAAGCGAGCATCTGCCACGGAACGATATTTGCATGGTGTTCCATGTGGGTAAGCACAATGGCATCACCGGGGCCGAGGTTGACTTTGCCCCACGTGAAGGCCACAAGGTTGAGACTTTCGGTGGCGTTCTTAGTGAAAATCACCGATTCAGGCGTTGGCGCGTTGATGAATTGTGCAACCTTGGCTCGAGCGCCCTCAAAGTAATCGTTGGCTTCGGCAGCCATGCGGTATGACGAACGGTTTACCGGGGAGTAGTGGTTGGCCAAAAAATCGGCCATGGCATCGATAACCACTTGGGGTTTTTGTGCGGAGTTGGCCGAATCGAGATACACCACACGTTGGCCATCGATGCGGCGGGCTAGAAACGGAAAATCGTTCTTGAGCGCATCAAAATCCACGCCGCCAACCAGCCCTTGCTTGCTCATAATTTTACTCGGCCTTCCAAGCGTCGTAGCCATCGGCTTCAAGACGGTGTACTAGTTCCATGCCGCCGGATTCCACGATACGCCCGTCGATCATGATGTGGACATGATCGGGCTGGATAAGTTCCAATAGTCGCTGGTAGTGAGTGATCATAAGGACACCTAGTTGTGGACGGCTCATGCGAACCTCGTGCACACCTTTGGCGACGATTTGCAGGGCATCAATATCGAGGCCCGAATCGGTTTCATCGAGGATCGCGAAATCCGGTTCCAAAATGGCCATTTGGAGTACTTCGTTACGCTTCTTTTCCCCTCCTGAAAAACCTTCGTTCAGATAGCGGTTCGCGAAATCGGGGTCCATACCTAGTCGCCCCATCCACTCCATGATAGACAACCGCAATTCGAGGGTGGAGAGGTCGATGCCTTTGCGGGCGCTGAGGGCTTGGCGCATAAAGTTGATTACCGTTACGCCGGAGATTTCCTCAGGGTATTGGAAGGCAAGGAACATGCCGGCCTTGGCCCGGGCGTCGGTTTTCCATTCGCTGATATCTATGCCCTTGAAGAACACGCTTCCCGAGTCAACGGAGTATTCCTCGCTGGCCAAAAGTGCATTGGCCAATGTGGATTTTCCGGACCCGTTAGGTCCCATGATGGCGTGTACCTCGCCTGCGTTGACGGTGAGGTTTACGCCCCGCAAAATGTGCAGTGCTTCTTTGACGGAGTCTTCAGAGGCCACGCTCACATGCAGGTCCTTTACAGAGAACAGCGGTGAAGAATCGGTGGCGGGGGCGTTACTCACGGCGTCAATCCTAGTTTCTCCTACCCCCGTAGTGGAAACCTATGGCGTTTCATCTAGGTGTCGTTGGGCCCATCCCTACGGCCCATCCCTACGGCCCATCCCTACGAAGAGTGGATTGGCTTGTCAGGCTGTAGGTATGCGTTTTCGTCGTTCGGCCCGTGAGCATTTGTTGGATTCACGATTCGGCCGGGCTCGTTACTTGCTGGACGGTTTTTGGGACGTGGTCAGCTGGACGTTTGCTCTGATGTGCGTGGTGGTAGCCCTATCGCGTGTGGTCGGCGGCAATGCCCCGGTTCTGCTCCAGCCGTTGCAGGCAGTTTTGCCTTTGCTTTTTCTTCCCATTTGGTTTGTACTTTTTGTGGCGCTGGTAACTCGCCGTTGGCCTCAAGCCATCGTGGCCGGGCTCTTGGCGCTGACGCATTTGTTTAGTGTGAACCCGGCCCGCGTGGCAGTTGCTAAGCCGTTCTGGTTGCCAAACGCCCCCACCGTTACCATTGCCCACCTGAACGTCTTCATTGACAACAGAACACCCGATGCCACCGCTGACGTGTTACTAAAAGCGGATGCTGATGTCTTAGTTCTGAACGAGTTCACCGATTCTTTTTCGACCCGGTTGTTGGTGAAGGGTGCTTTTGAAAAGTATCCATACCATGCACTAGTTCCCCGCCAGACTCCGTTTGGTGCGGCGGTGTTTTCGAAGTACCCGTTCGACGATGTGCAGCGCGTCGGGCGGGCGCAGCTACCTTCCGTTCGTATCGTTCTTCCCGGAGGAGACCTTGTACGTGTGGCGGTCGCACATCCAGAGGCGCCGCTTTCGAGCGACACGTCGCAGTTTTGGGATCAGGACCTCAAGACCTTTGGCCGTTTGGTGGCTGATGCGGGTGGCGATGAACCGGTGGTGTTGATCGGCGATTTCAATGGCACTCGGTGGCAACCGCCGTTCGGACATCTCTTGGCCGGTTCGTTGCGTGACGCACATGAGACGGTTGGTAAGGGGCTTACGTTCTCTTGGCCGCTCAACAAGGGTTTCGTGCCGTTTGCCCGTTTGGATCATGCACTCCACAGCGACCGCTTGTTTCCTTTAGTCGTTACTGAATTGGCTGATGCTGGGAGCGATCACCGTGGATTCGTGGCCAAATTTGCCATCCGCCGTCTGCCCGCGCCTCCTGTGGTTTCCCCGGGAACGGCGAGGCAGTCAAATACTGAAACGGCGGGAAAAGGTAAAACGGCCAAAGGTGCAGGCAAGAAGGCTCAAAATACCGTTGCCACCGTCGTTCCGTAGTCTGGAGGCTCGGTCTCGTTCCTCGTTCCTCGTTCCCTTTCCTGAGTCTCGGCTAGGTGTGCACGGTTAGCCATGCGCAGGCAAAGGCTCTCTAGCGAACTACCGTCAATGCCAAGTAGCTCGGGTAGACCGGGCGATTTCTTTCGACTCAACCAATAGGAATCCCATGATGAAACCCAATCGCAATGTCGAAGTGATTCGTCAAGTAGACATACCTGTGGGCACTGGTTCGGGTGCATCGAGCGCCAATGACGTGAACTGGGATCTCTCGATTCTCACCGGGTCATCCGAAGTGCAATCGGCGGTCGCACTGCTTGATGAAGCGCTGGTGAAAGCCACGGCAATAGGGCGCCATCGTGGAACAGTTGCTAGTTTAAATGCGACGGCTTTTGCCGCGGTGATGCGAGAAACCGCAACAGTTCTTGAACTGTTGGAACGGTGCGGTAATCGAGCATTTTTGGAGTTCGCCGGGGACGTTCGCGATTCGGCCAACGGTCAGTTTGTGTCAATGGTTCGAGAGCGCTCAACAGCTGTGAGCACCAAGTTGATCTTTTTGGATCTCGAATGGTGTGCCGTTGATGAAGCTCGGGCGCAGGCGTTGATGGCTGACCCGGCTTTGGCGTTTTGCAAGCACTATTTGGCTCTCGCTCGCACCATGCGCCCTCACCAGTTGAGTGAATCCGAAGAACGAGTGATGACCGAGAAATCCGTTACTGGTGTTGCAGCTTGGACGCGATTGTTTGAAGAGCAGTTGGCAGCGATAACGGTGGAATCCAATAGCGAATCGTTCCCGCTTGAGGCGGCGTTGGCCCGCACCATGCATACCGATCCGCTGGTTCGTAAAGAAACCGCTGCAGCCATTACCAAGGCGTTGGAGCCCGGCCTTCGTACGCGTGCTTATATCTACAACACGCTTCTTGCTGACAAATCTGTCGATGATCGTCTGCGCTCGTATGACTCGTGGTCGTCGTCGCGAAATCTTGCAAATCAAGCATCTGATGCTTCGGTCAAAGCACTGGTCGATGCGGTTGTGCAACGAAACGACATTCCTCAGCGCTGGTACCGGTTGAAGGGTCAGTTGATGGGTGTTGATCAACTGAATTTTTATGACCGTAACGCCGCGCTCGATTTTGGGACGGGTGATGATCTGGTGAGCTGGCCTGAAGCCGTTGAGTTGGTCGTCACTGCGTACAACGATTTTTCTCCGGAATTGGGTGCCGCGGCAAGAGCTTTTTTTGACAATCCCTGGATTGATGCTGGAGTCCGTGATGGCAAACAAGGTGGAGCGTTTTGTGCTCCGATTGTTCCCGGGATCAATCCGTTTTTGCTGGTGAGTTACACCGGAACTCGTCGCGATGTGCTTACGCTTGCCCATGAGGTCGGTCATGGCATTCACTTTTTGTTGGCAGGCGAAGACCAATCAGTATTTGAACTTATGATGCCCCTCACGGTTGCTGAAACTGCCTCAGTATTTGGTGAGACGCTAACTTTTGGTCGGTTGCTGGAAAAGGAAACGGATCCGCATCGTCGGCTCTCACTTTTGGCGGCCAACGTTGACGGACAAATCGCCACGGTGTTTCGGCAGGTGGCCATGTACCGGTTCGAAGATATGTGTCATCAGCAACGGCGTCGTGACGGCGAGCTGACGGTTGAGGCCATTAATGCCAATTGGATGACTACGCAGTCGGAGCTTTTTGGTGGAACGGTAAATGCTGCAGGGTATGAAACCTGGTGGAGTTATGTCACCCACTTTGTGCACGTGCCCGGCTATGTCTATGCCTATGCATTTGGCCAGCTTTTAGCGCTTTCGGTCTATCAGCGCTCGCAAAACATTGGAGCGTCGTTTGTGCCCGGCTATCTAAAGTTGCTCCGGGCCGGTGGTTCCCGCTCTCCTGAAGGTTTGGCGGCAATGGTTGGTTGTGATCTCACCGATCCAAACTTCTGGGACGCGGGTCTGGAACTGGTGGATGCAACACTTCGCCAGGCCGAGGAGGCGGCTGCCGTCGTGGGAAGTTTGCGGAAGTGAGTCCTTTGTTGGCCGTGAATGATCGGCGGTTGTGCGGGTTGTTGATTGAACACCAGCTCAGAGGACCTGTGGCAAAGGAATCGTCAAAAAATCCAGAGTTTGAGCAGATGGGTGGGAAGATTAGAAGATGTCGATGTCCGCTGTACCGGTAGTTCCGCAGGCCCCGGGTACGTCACCGCTTGTCCATGATGGCTTGAGTTGGATCGGAACTGGCGAATCAGCTGGGTCCCTACAAAACCTTCTCGACGTTGGGCGCGAGTTTTTCGAAGGTCCAGCGGAGGATCGTGAGGCCATTGCCGCCAACACCACGATGACAGGTTGGCGCAGAATTGGTATCGAGTACAGCGTTTCCGCTAGCCGACCAGATTTGAACGAAACGTTTTGTTACCGTTTTCGTGACGATGCAGAAGGCATCCTCCCGGAGTCAACTCGTTCGCATCCACTCGTTGTCGCAGCTAGAGCCGCTCAAGCTGAACTTGATGAATTGGCTGCCAAAGCCATGGATTCGATTGCACAGCATGTTGGACGTTCGAGCGATGCCGTGAGGGTTCGTCACAGGAGCGAATCGTGGTTGCAGATGAACTGGTCACGGCCCGCTTTTGCGCAACGTGATTTCATCCAAGATGCCCACGAAGACGGCCATCTCGTCACGCTGTTGTTGGCCGATGCCGAGGGACTCGAAGTTCTCCACAAGGTCGATGGTTGGATCTCGGTTCTTCCCAACCCGGCCGAAGTAATTTGCTTCGCGGGCGAGTGCGGCGCGTTCCTCAGTGGTGACGCAGTATTTCCGATGATGCACCGAGTTCGGGCCCGAGCTGACGTGGCCACGCGTCTTTCCGTTGCGTATTTTGTGAATCCCGATCTCGATCAACAACTCGATCCGTGGGTTCCCAACGCTCGTAATCACGGCGTGGACCTACTCAGATGGGGTCAGCAGAACCCAGCTCGTTTCGGGCTCCCAACGTTGTAAATCCTAAGCCGTTTCGTTCCGGCGAGTGTGTGGAAGTTAGCTACGAAGATGGTTTCACGATGAGTGATGGTTTCACGACTTAGAGAGTGTCGCGGAGTGATTCTTTCCAGGTCCTGAATCGGTCGTAAAAGACGCCATCTGGGCCGGTGCCGGTACCCTTGCCTTCGGCGTCGAGGGTGAAGGTAAATTGCTTCGTGAGATCAGCCGTGTGAAGTGCCATGTAACGAGCGTTATCATCTACTGCTGGCCCGGCTCTCCAAAGGAGCCAAGACCCGATTCTACGTTTGTAGACAACGAGTTCGTGTCCTAGATCGCTTCCTAGGTTGCGAACTTCCTCGGGTGCTTCGATCCACAACGACGCTGGCATTCTCCGGTCACGCTGGGGGAGTGGGGGCAGATCGACAGTGTGAAACGATTTAGTTACCAGCGGTCGAGCGGCATCTCCCTTGGGTTGGTCGGCTGCCACCTCGTTCGATTCATGACCCGAGCTCACTGCTAGCGGCCCAGAAGTTTGCTGAAGAAGGAACCCCGTGTTCGCGGAATGGCTTCCCTCGTTAATCGAGGAGATGTCGAACAATGGCAACGGTCGGCTACGGGCACGTTCCCAAGAACTTGTTCGATGTGAGCTCCGCAACCAGCCCATCCAGGTTTTGAGCAGCTGGAACAGGTGATTCGTCGGCACATAGCTTCAACGTTAGCGAGTTCAGTTCAGCTGATCTGGCCGCGAGGTAAGGCGAACGCCACACACAGTTTAGATATACGGTGCTCAAAGGTCGTTTAACCTTGTCGCCTTGCAAGACGATATCGCCTCCGACCCACAAAATGACGACCCAGCCGCAGATCAGCATGATGATCAGGTCAATGGGAGCGACGACGCCCGTCTTGGTTCAGGCGCAGCGGTGCCCGATGTCGTAGTGGCAGGGCCTCCTTCGTTCACCTCGTTGGGCCTTCGCCCTGAGCTGCTAAAGGCGTTAATCGGGCTCGGCTACGAAGAACCCACTCCGATCCAGCGTGAGACGATCCCGTTGCTCATCGAGGGCCGCGACCTTGTTGGACAGGCAGCTACGGGCACCGGCAAAACAGCGGCGTTTGCACTGCCAATCTTGCAGCTCGTGGAGAAGTCGAAGCGTCGTCCCGAGCCGATCGCCCTAGTTTTGGTGCCAACTCGTGAACTTGCCGTGCAGGTTTCTGAAGCTATGTACAAGTATGGTCGCGATCTTGGCGCCAAAGTTGTGCCGGTGTACGGAGGCCAGCCGATTGGTCGTCAACTAGATGCCCTCCGCGACGGCGTGCATGTTGTGGTCGCTACTCCGGGCCGTGCTCTTGACCACATTGCTCGTGGCACGTTGCCGCTCGATAGCGTCCGTATGGTTGTGCTCGATGAGGCCGACGAAATGCTAGACATGGGCTTCGCCGATGACATTGAGGAAATTCTTCGGGCTACTCCGACGGATCGTCAGACCGTACTGTTTTCGGCCACTATGCCGCCCCGAATCAACTCGATCGCCAAACGCCACTTGCGTGATCCACTCAAGATCCAAATCGGTCTTGGCGACACCAAGCCAGGTAAGGCACTCGTTCGCCAAACTGCGTACTACATGCAGCGTGGACACAAGGCCGCTGCGCTGGGCCGTATCCTCGATATTGAAGCACCGGCTGCGGCCATTGTTTTTTGTCGCACTCGTCACGAAGTTGACCAACTTACCGAAACCATGACGGGGCGTGGATACAAGGCCGAAGCGCTGCACGGTGGAATGAGCCAGGATCAGCGCGACCGAGTTATGACCCGGGTGCGAAACGGCAAAACCGAATTGCTGATCGCCACCGATGTGGCCGCTCGTGGTCTGGATATTGACCAGCTCACTCACGTGGTGAACTATGACGTTCCTGCTGCACCGGAATCCTACGTGCACCGCATTGGTCGTGTCGGTCGTGCCGGTCGCGAGGGTATAGCGATCACCTTGGCCGAGCCCAAAGAACAGCGATTGCTTTCGAACATTGAGCGCCTCACTAAGCAAAAGATTGCTGTAGAAAAGGTGCCCACGGT